>QNCA01000143.1 GCA_003644325.1 Planctomycetota bacterium | reverse complement strand
CGCTGTGCTAAACTGTTGAGCGGGCCGGACCCGTGCGGGTGACGCCTGGTAAAGCGATATGTCGAAAAAGCGCCGGAAACACAAAGAAAAAAGGCCTGCTCCGCCGAAGGGCGGCGCGCGCCCCTTCGCCATGCCGTGGAGTGGCCGGCAGGCGCTTGTCGCGTGCGTCCTGATCGCCGGGGTGGGCGTTCTGGCTTACTCCAACTCGTTCACGGGGGAGTTGTTTTTTGACAACAAGCCGATAATCGTCGATAACGAGATCCTCAAGCAGGAAAACATGGTCGGCAGGATATTCTCCAGCAATTACTGGGAGCCGCTGGAATCGGACCTCTACCGACCGCTCACCATCTACACCTATTACATCAACTACAAGGTCTGGGGCTGGGGAGAGGAACCCGCGGGTTATCACGTCTGCAACGCGGCGCTCCACGTCGTCAACGCCCTCCTGGTGTTCTTTCTTCTCTCAAGGCTGACCGGACGGATTATTGTCGGGGCATTCTCGGGCCTGCTTTTTGTGGCGCATCCGATCGCGACCGAGGCGGTCACCAACGTCGTCGGCCGCGCGGACCTCTTGGCGATGTTCTTCGTCCTCACCGCGTTTCTGTTGCATATCATGGGCAGCACGGCCCGTGCGGGAGGGTCGAGGCGGCTCTGGTTCTACGCGGGCGGGGCGCTGGCGCTTGCGCTCGGATTGCTCAGCAAGGAAAACGCCGTCGTCGCCGTTGCGCTCTTCGTTGCGTTCGACGTCATCCTCCTGTGGCCCGTCCTTCGCGGCGAAAAAAAGGGCCGGACAATATGGCGGTGGCTTCTCGCGCGGCTGCGTGCCTGTTACGTCTTCTATATCGTGGTCATCGCCGGGTGGTTTGTCGTCCGACACCTGGTACTGGGTCCGCTGCCGCCGCGCATGTGCGGATTCATAGAGAGCCCCCTCTTATACGTGCCGTTCCTCCAGCGCGAGGCCACCGCCGTCGTCATGCTTGGTCTGTATCTGTTCCGCTTGTTGTGGCCGGTTACGCTCTCGGCGGACTATTCCTACAACGCGATACCGTTCGTCACCTCGCCGGCGGAGCCGAGGTTTCTCGGTTCGCTTGTCGCGGTCCTGGCCGTCCTGGCGGCGGGCGTGGTGTTCTGGAAGAAATCTCCCGTGGCGAGTTTCTTCATCTGGTTCTTCTTTATCGCCATGGCGCCCGTCAGCAACATCTTCACCGTCATAGGCACCATAGGCGCGGAGCGCCTGCTCTACATGCCGTCGCTGGCCTGGTGCGCATGCCTGGCGCTCGTCGCTTTCCGGATAGGCCGGCGACTGTCCGCCGGTGGAAGCGCGGCGAACGATGACCCGGCGCGGTCGCGCCTTGCCCCGCGGAACTTGCTCCCCGCGGCGGCCCTTGTTTGTATCGCCGCCCTGTATGCATACAGGACCTCCGAGCGGAATAAAGACTGGCGGAACAATGCGGCGTTCTGGAGCGCGACTTATCAAGTGGCCCCGGGCAGCGTAAAGGCCATCGACGGCTACGCCCAGACCCTGGTCGAGACCGACCCCCGCAAGGCCAAAGAATTGCTCGAGGGCTCCTTTGAGATAAGCGGCGAATACATGAACTCGTACCTGACCTACGCGGTTGCCTGCATGAATATCGGCAGGGAACTGGCTGAACAGGGCCACAGGGAGAATGCGCGCAAGGTTTACATGCAGGCCTATGAGCGGCTGGACCGCTTTTTGAAGGCCGACCACGAACACCTCAACGAGATGAAACGCCGCCTGGCCGAAAAGGGCGGGGACGCGAGCAAATTTGAGATATCGAAAATAGAAAGAATCTTCTTCAGCCAGGGCAGTATTTGCGAATTGCTCGCGGAGACCTGTTCGACGGGAAAGGAGAAGGCGGAATATTTGCGCAGGGCGATAACGCACTATCGCCGGGCGGCGCTCAAGAATCCGCGGGATTGGAACACGCACCTCAGGTTGGGAAACGCCCACCTTAAAACGGCCCTGGCGCTGCCTCATGGGAGCCCCGACAGACGAGAGGCGCTCGACCTCGCCGCCGTCTCAATCGTGAGGGCGATTATTGTCTCGAGCCTTGCCACTGCCGCCTGGCAAAGACTCGGTACGGTGTACCAGACGATGGGGCTGAATCCATTTGACTATATCGACAGTCCCGAGGAAAGCAAGGACGGAAAGTTTCACTTCAAGAACGACCCGTACGGGCGAGACCTGAACATGAAATACCTCAGGCTCGCCGCAAGGTCGCAGATAATGTTGGAACTCGCCCGCGGCCGCAAGGACGCCGCGGAAAGCGCCAAGCACATCGCGCGGCGCGCGGCCGGACACTTTCGCATCAGCGTGCCGCTGGACCAGACACTGCCGCTGCGCCGCGAGACGTTCTCACGCGACGACGAACGCATCTGGAGCGGCATGCGCCGGTGACAACAGGAACCTTGCGGGTTGGATTGACAAGGGGGCCGCCTTTCGGGAGAATCTTCCGGGAGGGGACCGGAAAGCCAAGTATTGGAGGCATACATGCAGAGAGGGATACCTGTATCACCCGGGATCGCCGTGGGACGGGTTTACGTGTGCGAGGGCGGCCGGGATCTGCGCCACCAGGTGGAGCATACCACGGCGCACGATTTTGAGACCGAATGGCTGCGGCTGCAGGACGCCGCGCGGCGCGCGGATCGCGAACTGGCGAAACTCGTTGAAGAAGTCCGCGCGGAACTGGGCGACGCCGAAGCGGCGATATTTGAGTCGCAGCGTGCCATCCTTCGCGACGGCGCTGTCGAGAAAGAGATGCGCGAGATCCTTGAGCGCGGCGGCGTCTCCGCGGAAAAGGCGCTCGCGAGCGTCATCGAGAAATACGGGCGCATGCTCGGCAGCGCTCACGATGAATATCTCCGCGCGCGCGCGGCCGATATCCGCGACGTCGGCCAGCGTTCTCTCTCCATACTCCTTGATGAAGACCAGGACGCCTTGATAGCGCGTGAGGAGCACGTCGTCGCCGTCGCCAGGGAGGTCATCCCCTCTCGCCTGCTCGGACTGCTCAAGCAGAAGGTTGCCGGCGTTGTGACGGACCGCGGCAGCCGGACTTCCCACGCCGCGATACTCTGCCGTTCCTACGGCATTCCCGCCGTGACCGGCGTCACGCAGGTTCTGGACAAGGTCTCGCTGGGAGACACCATAGCGCTTGATGGGAGCACGGGCGAGGTGTGGGTAAACCCGGACAAGAAGGTCCTCGATGAACTGTGCCGCCGACGCCAGGAACGCAGCGTGCTGTGGCAGGAACTCGCCTCCAAGAAGCATTTGCCCGCCCTTACAAAAGACAACGTTCGCATACATGTCAATGCCAACATCCGTATCTTCCGCGACGCACACACCGCCGTCGCGGCCGGCGCCGAGGGAGTGGGGCTTTTCCGCACGGAGTTCATGTACATGAACGCCCGCAATCTGCCCGACGAGGAAGAACAGGTGTCGGCCTATCGTTCCGTTATTCAGGAGATCGCGCCTAACCCGACGACCATCCGAACGCTGGACCTGGGGGGAGACAAGATGCCCAGGGGGCTTGAGACGCCGCGTGAACCGAATCCGTTTCTGGGCCTCCGCTCCATACGCCTTTCGTTCAAGCGCCCCGATGTGTTCAAGACCCAGATAAGGGCCATATTGCGCGCGGCGGAATCCGGCCCCACGAAGTTGATGTTTCCCCTGGTGACCACCGTGGACGAGATGAAGCGCGCCTGCGATATCGTAGAACAGGCCAAGCGTGAACTCAAGCAGGAGGACCTGCCGCACGACCCGAACGTGCCCGTCGGGCTCATGATAGAAGTGCCCGCGGCGGCCCTCATGATAGAGTCCATGATGGCCGTGGCGGACTTCGCATCCATCGGCACCAACGATTTGATTCAGTACGTCCAGGCCGCAGACCGGACCAATCCGCAGTTGGTGGATTTGTACGACGCGCTTGCTCCCGCGGTGCTGTGGACGATAAAACACGTGGTTGACGGCTGCCGTAAGGCGGGCAAGGCGGTGGCGGTTTGCGGCGAGATGGCCGCCAGACCCCTGGGCGTCCTTTCCCTCATCGGGCTGGGCGTCAGGGAATTGAGCGTAGGCACTTCGTTCGTGCCCGTCGTGAAGGGCATCATACGTTCGCTTTCCTGCAAGGAAATGACCCGGTTGGCGGAAAAGGCGCTGAGGCTCGACAGCGGCGCCGAGATAGAGAAAATGTACCATGACGTCCTGATGCAAATCGCCCCCTGGGCCGAGGATGTCGCCTGAAAAGAAACGCCGCCCGGATGGCTCGCGCCGGTGACTGTCACCGCGCCAAGCAGGCACCTTGGATTCACGCCGGCGCGAAAACACCGAAAATCAAGGAGGACCGCATCGTGCGAGTAGCGATGTATTACAGCAACAAGGATGTGAGGCTGGAGGAGACGGCTCGGCCGACAATCGGCCCGGGCGAGGCGCTGATGCGCGTCGAGGCCGCCGGTATATGCGGCACCGATGTTATGGAGTGGTATCGCAGGGACCGCGTGCCGCTTGTCCTGGGGCACGAGGTGGCCGGCGAGATCGTCGAGGTCGGCGAGGGCGTAACAAAATGCAAGGTCGGCGACCGCGTGGCCGCGGCGCACCACGTGCCCTGCTACACCTGCCATTACTGCCTTAACGACCACGCGACGACGAGCGAGACGCTTCTCAGGAAGACGCACTTTCACCCCGGTGGGTTCGCGGAGTACGTGCGCCTGCCGGCCATCAACGTTGACCGCGGCCTCTTTCCGTTGCCGGACTCGGTCTCGTACGAAGAGGGCACGTTCGTCGAGCCGCTGGCGTGCGTCGTGCGCGGTCAGCGCGCGGTCGGCGCGAAGCCCGGACGGAGCGTCGTCGTCATCGGCAGCGGCATCGCCGGACTCCTGCACGTCCAACTGGCCTGCGCGCTGGGGGCGGGGCGGGTGTTCGCCACGGACATCTCCGACTATCGCCTCGATGCGGCTAAGCGTCTCGGGGCGGACGCCGTCATCAACGGCAGGCAGGACGTGCCGGCCAGGCTGCGTGAGTTGAACGACGGCATGCTCGCGGATATTGTAATTCTCGCCACCGGCGCGCCGAAGGCGATAGAGCAGGCGTTCAACTGCCTGGAGCGCGGGGGCGCCATGCTCGTCTTCGCGGGCACCGATGAGGGCGCGACGTATCCGCTGTCAAT
>QNCA01000142.1 GCA_003644325.1 Planctomycetota bacterium | reverse complement strand
GAGATTCGTAGATTACTCAAGTTGACTGACTTTTTGTTAACCTCGGTGACTGTCACCAATTACGGAGCCGTTCCGACCTTGTCGGAACGGATCGTAGATTGGTGACTGTCACCGTAAGGTGTTGCGAAACAGCAGATTATAATCAAGCACCCACCATCATCCAGAAAAAGTCAGCCAACTTGAGAAGGTTCTTCAGCAATTTTCGGGGAACGGGCAAATCGCCGCCCATACAGGCGGCCCGTAGGGGCCGCAAGGTGACAGTCACCATTGCTCGCCTACCGACATCTTTGAAGCACACCCCCGGTTTCCCCGAAATTGAGTGAAGAACCAAAAATAAGGCCCCCGTCAAGCCGCCTTTCGACGGCTTTGCGACAGGAGCCCTAGCTACGGGTCTCAATTAGGCGCTTTTTTATCCCTTCATTTATATAGACACACCAAACCACCCCAAAGTATGCAATTATTTTGCTGAAAAATGAGATTTTTTCCCGCCGTAGTATTGACATGATGTGGAACAATTGTTAGCGTTTCCGAAACTTACGTGTCGGAAACCCCTTAAACCACTGAAAGGAAACCGATGAAAAACCGCATCCTTGCCGCAATGGCGTTTTTATGCCTGTTTGCGGGCAGTTGCCCGGCTCTTACGTTCGGTTCGGGCAAAACGGGCCACCTGCAAATGACCGCCCTGCGAAGCGTGGTTATATGGGACGGGCAAAGGGAACACCTGTTTATACAGGCACGCTTTCAGCACACCACCGGCAGGATAGCCCTCGTCATACCGCTGGTCGATGGGGCATCAAGCGAGGTCCCGGAAGACCCCGCGGTTTTCCAGGCGCTCAACCAATACCTTGCGGCCCGCAGCGCCGCAGCGGGAATATCGGAGTGGCCGACCGCACATTCCAACCTCAAAAACGTGTACCGCGGCGTCATGAAAGGCGCGGAGGCAAAAGACCGGCTCAGGCAACACGGATTCTCCGGCCTCTCACTGCGGCACGGCGCGACTTACGCCGTCGTCGCGTACGAGGTACCCGATGACGTCGCCGCGAGCGCCGACGAACCCGTTACGGAACTGCTCCATTTCTCCTTCACCACGGCCGGCGCATGCCTCCCCGTGGCGGAGTGCAGGTCGCTCACATACTTCTTCAGCGCCCGCACCCCGGAGCGCTGGGCCGACGGTCTGAGGCAGGTCTATGCCGAACCCACGCCGTATTACTGGGCCGGAATGCTGAACGTACACCTATCGTCCGTGCGGGATTTGTTCGGAAAATCGAGAGAACTGAGGGAGACGCAGTGTTTCTTTTACCTGATTGAGGGGAGCGCAGCCGGCGGCCTGCAACTGGCGGCCGTGAGGAAAACGCCGCGCGTGGCCTGCGTTGAGACCGCGGAGCCGCCGCTGCAGTCGGCCCAATCCCCCCCCGTACGGGCGGGCCTCTCGCCGAAGGTCACGCAGCCGACGGCCCGCAACGGCGCGTCCCTGCGGGATGAACTGGCTCAACTGAGCGGCATAGCGTCCGCCGACAAGTTCGCTGAAAGCGCGAAAAACATGACGCCGGATGAACTACAGGAACTGGCCGAGGCGCTGGAGGCCCGCGCCGACACACTGCGCCGGTTCATTTACGAGAAAAGGCCCCCTTCCGATACGCTGAAAAAGTTCCGCTCCATAATACGGACCGCAGACCTGACAGGGGGCGGCGGCGAGGAAGAAAACGCAAAACTCATCATCCGGGAACTGAAGAACCTCTTCACAAGCAACTGCTGGGACAAAAAGATACGGCCGATTCTCGATAGAAAAGGACCGGTCGGCTTCATAAAGGAGGGCCGCGATAACGCAGGCTCTTACGAATGGAGCCTCATTTCTCAGGTGATCGCCCGCGACAGCGCCGCGCTTATCGTGGAAACGGCGCGTATGGTCGGGGACGACGCCGGGAAAAGGCAGGTTCTCTTCCGGCAGAAATACACCCTGCGATACGTCGGCAAGAGGTGGCTGGTCGCGAACGTTGAACAGGCCGAGTAACGACCCGATATAGACTGCCCGCATCCCCGAAGTCAAAAGTAAGGGCAAAGGGCGGGAGCAAGGACAACGGGCAACGGGCAACCCTATGTTCGCTTCGCTCACCGGGCAAGCAGGCAATAGTGGCATTGTTTCAAGTTTCGGGTTTCAGAGGAAACCGTCACCGGACTCTTGAAACCTGAAACCTGAAACCTGCGAAGTCCCGCCCCTCAGAGGGTTCTCGTCCCGAGACCCCTTCGGGGTCGAAGGAAGCGTAGCGAGGAGAAACCTGAAATGGTTTGTCCTGTTTTCAACGCCGACGGAACATTAGTCCCCGACGCCCAGTTCAATGGCTATCCGTATAACCTCCTGACGCTGACGCAAACGGCGGATCTGCCGGATCAGTTCTCCGACTTCGATGTACTTTCGAATGACCTTGAGCATGTGCTCGCACTCCACGACCATCTGCATCTGCTCCGGCAGCACGACGTCATCGATGCGCAGAAGGATTTCATTATCGTCGCTGCGTTGCTGGAGGTCATCGGTCAGTCTGACCAGGTCGGGAGCGAGAACCCTTTCCAGCGTCAGGAGCGTTGGGATAATGCCTTTGCCCTTGCTCCTGGCCTTTCCGCCGCCCTCGTCGGTTTCCTCGACATTGGGCGCTTCACGGGTAAGGTCGTGAACGGCGTCGCTCCCTTCGAAGCCGTTATCTATGAACTCATCGCGGATCTCTTCGGCGGTTTTTCTCACCTCGGGCAGGTCTTCAACTATTGTTTTCTGCGACGCCCAGGCGGTGGCCAGTTCATTAACCTTGAATCTCTGTATCTCATCAAGCAGCGCACCGGCGTCGATAGTTCCCGTTTCTTTATCCCTGAACTTCGCCTCCAGTTTTTCGACGTCGTTCGGGTAGATTTGCCTTACCATCCGGAGGAGTCTTTCCTCGCTCTGCGCAGCGCCTTTGTTGTATCCCCTGGCGGCGTTACATAGATCCATGAAGCGGCTGAGGGCGGCCACGGCGTCGTCCGACTGAACGTCGCGGATTGCCTCTATCTTCTTCCCGAGGGCCACCAGCGCCCTTATCACGTCTGCCTGCTTGTCCAGTCGGCTGACGATGTTCAACTGCAGCATGTCGGTTTCGTAGAAGTTGGGGCCTACCCACTTCCCTGCCTCCTCGATGGCTACTTCGATGTTTTTGAATATGTTGTAGCGTGCCTCGGCGCCCTCGAGGTCTTTGAGTTCCTGTTCCTTCTCCCAGCCGAGGTATCTGGCCCCGAGCAATTCCAGGTCGTTGTTGATCACGTCCTTCTGCGGGGCTTCGGGCGGCGCTTCGCCGCCTTCCGCTTCAGGATCTTGGCTTTCACCACCCTCGCCGTTTTCGTTCCGGGTGAAAAACGGCAGAGCGGAGCCGTGCAGCGAGGTATTGCCTTCTTCGCCGCCCTCTTCGCCGGCCGGCTCCTCCGGCGGACGGGGTATGAAGCCCTGGCCCTCTACGGGAATGTTGTTCTTCTCGCAATACCGGCGTATGGCCTGCTTCAGTTCGGATATCTCGCCGCCGAGCGTGGCTTTCTTATCCTCGATATTTGCCATCTTTATATTTTCGTCGGAAAGATTTGACCGGACGGCAACGCCCAGTTCCCTCAGGTCGAAGGAATCGTAACGGCCCAGGTCGTCCCAGGTGTTCAGGAAATTCTGCCTCCTCAGTTCACTTGTGCGCCATTGGAGGATGTCGATGTGTTTCAATGCCTTCGCAATGGCTTCTTCAATCTTCAGGCATATCTTCGCATAGAGCAGGAAGGCGTCCAACTCGTTATCGGGCGGCGCGTCCAGCGCTCTTTGTTCGAGTTCCTCAAGAGAGCGCAGGTCGCGGAATTCGTTCTCCCCGGAGAGGGTCGCCTCCTTCACCATTCTGATGTACCGATTCATCATCTCCGGGATTTGCTTGGCGCTGCGCAGTTCGTCAGACACTTTTTGGCGCATTTCACGCAGCGGTACGACCAGCGCCACGAATCTCCTGCGCAAGGTCTCAAGCGATTTTGATTCTTCCTCGGAGAGTCCCGGGGCGTCCGGACTTGCCTGACTGGCGTATTCGTAATAAGTGTCGGCATCTTTCTTGAGGGTGCCGTCGATGTAGTCCCATTGTAAATCCCTTTCCGCGAAGATATTGCGCTCGGCCACCTTGTCCTTGAAATCCATTGCGGCCTTCTTAAACTTCTTCTCGTATTCCTTCAGCACTTCTCCCGACTTGTTTTCCAGCCTGGCGATATCATAGTAGGCCCTGGCTATCTTGGCCTCGCACTCAAATATGTCGACCACGTCCTCGGTTGCCCGCTTCTTTTCATCGAGCCGCTTGATCAGGTCCCTCAGCACCTCGATGCGCAAGCCATCGCGTTTTGCCGTGAATTCGTCACGCTCCTGCTCAAGGTCGGATTTGGTCCGGGCGTTTGTGCTTGCGTTGATTTCTATTTCCTTCTCGCGGATCAGGCCGTCATAGACCATGACCATCAGCCGCTTCCGCACGTCCTCGGGTATATCCAGCCGTTCCCAGAAATCATCCAGGCTTGAATACCCGTTAAACATAGTGAGGGCAAGCCTGCCCAGGCAGTCCTGTGCCGTGGGCAGATGGCGCAGGTCGAACCCGTCGGTTATGCGGAGTTGCATGCTGACGCGGCCCATCTCTTTCAGATTGAGAGGCTCCAGATTCCAGAGATGCTCAATATCGCGCTGATGCTCGTAACTGACCATGGGGTCCTCGCCCGGTCCCGTCCAGCGGTCTTTCTGCGCGTCGTATAATTCCAGCGTCTTGACGCCGATATGCTGCGCCCCGTCCGAGCCGGCGCCGGCGGCAAAGGTCTGGTACAGCAACTCTACTCTCTGGATGTAATTGTCGTCTTCCGCGTTCGCGCGTATCCGGACCTTCGCGTCTCTCGTTTTCTTGACGTTGAGCCGTGAAGGACTGGTCATCACGATCACCGGGGCCTCGTCAACGCGCAACGCCAGGCTGTATTCCATCGGGTCGAGGTTCGTGAACCTCCTGTCGTGAGCGAACTGTTCGTCCTGAACGATGATCTTGAAGGTGGTGGATTCTTCCGCGTAGAATTTGACCCTGAGTTTTGTGTGTTGAGCCGGGTCCGGCCAGTACTCGAACGGTATCCTCTTCATCGCCTCCTTGCCCTTGGTGAAGACAAGGTAACCCTCG
>QNCA01000141.1 GCA_003644325.1 Planctomycetota bacterium | reverse complement strand
TGGATGGCAACGGTGGGCGGACCGGAGTCGATGAGGAACTCCGGCGTCCTCTTCTCGGTGACGTGACCGGCCTTGTCGGTGGCGCTCACTTTTATCCGGTACTTGCCCTTTTTGTACGGGAAGAGGAAGGAGTGCTCGCCGTCGTTCTCCGTGGCGTTCTCGACGACAAGGATGCGTTTATTTCCGGTGTAGAGTTCAATCTTGATAGGCCGCTCCAGCAGGTTGTCATCGTTTGCGACCCAGCGCACGCAGACCTCGCTGCCGCCCTTCAGGATTTCGCCGCCCTTTGGCGAGATGATCTTCAGGAACGGCGCGTAGGGGTCGATCCAGCGGGTGTAGTCCGGCTCGATTTCGCGCCGGCCGTCGGGGCGCGGTTTGCTCCAATAACCGGCGCGGTTGCGCGCGACGATGTAGAAGGCGTACTCGCCTATCTCCGGCGCTTCAAAGACAAAGGTGCCCGTCCCGCTGTTCGAGAATTTGTGCAGGCGCCAGTTCTTCTTCCACTCCTCCACGCCGACCCGCGCGTACCACAGTTCCACACGGTCGAGGCCCGAGGGGCCGGACTGGACTACATTGTACCTTATGCCGACCTGGAGCGGACTCGGTCTGAATTCGTCCTGCTCCGGCGCGGTTCTTTGCCGAGCATGCTTCCGTTCCGAGTCCGCACGATCATCGGCGACGGACGGCTCGGAGCGGGCCAGCGGCTCTGTCTGCGCGGTCGGGCCTTCCCTGAATGCATCCTTTTCCTGCCGGTCGGTCGCGCGCCCGGTACGGGCGGGATGGTCGCCGTCCTGTTCGCCGTTCCCTTGCTCGGGAGCGGCGTCTCCCCGTCCAGGTCCGGTGTCCCGCTTCTCTATGACGTCACCGGTCTCCTTCGGCTCGGTTGCCTCTGCCTCCGGTGCGTTGTCCTCTATCTTTTTCTCCGATGTCTCGTCCGCGGCGACCTTCGGCTCGGTCTCCTTTGCCTCCGGTGTGTCGTGTACACGCCTCGGCTCAACCGGCGCGGGCTCGGGGGGTTGTTCCTTTATTTCATATACGAAGGTCCGGGTCGTGGTCTTGAATCCTGCGTAGTCCTCCGCGACTACCTGCATGGTCAGGTGCCCCACTCCCTCGGCGGGAATCGGTATGGAGTAAAGGCCGGAATCGCCCGCAAACGTCTGCTGCGAGGGTTTATCCGCGGCTTCGTCCCAGTAGTAGCGCACCCAGACGGACTTGAGGTTGTCGTCTTCGGCGAACCAGTTGAACTTGACGGCGGAGCCCGGCGCGAGGGTCTTGTAATCGTGCTGAAACAGCACCTCCAGTTCGGGCGGTGTCGTGTCGAAGTTGATGACGATGCGCGGCGTGGTGTGCTCGGTGGGCGTGCCGCTGGTGTTGCCTACTTTGTCTTTGGAGACGGAGTAAAACTCGTAAACCCCGTCGTCGGGCGCGTCGAAGCCCACGACGAACCGTCCCTCGCCCGTACCGGCCCGTGGCTGTTCGTGCCACTTCCGCCACTCGCCGCCCTGCCTGCGGTACCACAGTTCCACGGTTTCCACGCCGGAGACGTCATCGCTGACCCTGAGGGTCAGGTCGATATGGTGATTGTTCCAGATGACGTTGCCGGCGGCGTCGGTGCGCACGGCGGCGCGGGCGGCGCTTGCGGCAAAAACGACAAGGAGCGCCACCGCAATCGGAATTGCTTTTCTGGACATTGTTTCCCCCTGTATCCTAAGGCATTAACGGACGGCGTCGACGGGTCGGGCCGCCGTACTGTTTCCCAACATTATGGCCCGTACGGGCGCACTTACACTATCGGCATTTGAGGGGTAAGATTTTTAGTTTCTTTGGGGCAGCGACAACGCCTGGGGAACTACTTGACGGGCGCATCTCCAAAAAGCGGGCAGCGCGCTTTGGCGCCTGCGCTGGACGGGGGGGGCAGACGTTGACCGTCCAGGGGCGAGGTGACGGTCACCGTCGCTTGCACACCCATAACGCCCGGGGGACTACTTGATGTGGGGGGCGAGCATCCTGCGCAGGTTTTCGCGGGCGCGCGCCAGGAGACTCTTGACCGCTTTCTCTGAAGAGCCGAGCGCGCGGCCGATTTCCCGGTGTGACAGGCCGCGATATTTGTCCAGTATCACCGCCAGGCGCTGCTTGGGCGGGAGCGAGCGCAGCGCCGCCCGGACCGCCCCGCGCAGTTCATCCGCCTCCAGGGCCTTCGAGGCGTCATGCTCCACGGCAAAGTCCACGGGTCGCCCTTCTTCTTTCCCGAGCGCGGACATCGGCACGACCGCACGACCGGCCCTGTCCCTGCGGTAATTGAGACAATAGTTGGCGACGATACGGTAGAGCCACGTGGAGAACTTGGCGGTGGGCTTGTACACGGGGGCGGCCTGATAGACCTTCACGAATACGTCCTGCGCCAGGTCCTCGGCGACATCGACTCGACCAAGAAAGCGGTAGATGATGTTGATGACCTGGACGTGGTATTTGCCGACAAGGACGTCGAACGCGCCGGAATCGCCGCGTTGGAAGTTCACCATCAACTGCGCGTCGTCGTCCATTATCACTCAGCAGCGAGTAACTCAAGTTGGCTGACTTTTTTCCCTTGCGGTGACAGTCACCGAAGCCACCGAAGTCACCGAAGTTTGTTACTCTTCGACTTGTACGGGCCAGTCGGGTTTTAACTCCACGAACTTGGTAAAGCCCATGAATTCAATGAACACGGTGAGCGTTTCCCGCTTTTGTTTCTGCGCTTCCTTTATCAACTCTTCGAAGTGTTCCACGTCGCTGACCTCGATATCATTTATCTTGCGCACGAGCAGCCGGGCGATAAGGCGCTCGACCTCCGCGGGGCTGCCGGGCTCGACTTTTTCTATCACCACGCCTTTCTCGTCATCTTTCAACTTATAGAAGTGGCGCACCTCGTATGTGAGGTTACGCACGGTGAGCCCGGTGATCTCGTCCTTGTACTTCTCCGCCGTTTCAAAGTCCGGCGGGGCGAGTTCCAGCGTCAGGGCGGCCTTCTTTTCCTGTTTGTCCTGAACGTATTTCAGTTCGACTTCTTTGCCCTTGCCGATTTCGGTCAGCAGCGTTGTCAGGTAATTGCGCCTGTCGCGCCAGGTGGGCATGGGGGAGCGGCGTCGGCCGTATCCGCCGCCGTGCCCATCCACTCTGAGTTCTTTCTTTTGGTCTATCTTGCCCTCGGGTATGACTTCCAGGAGTATGTCGCCCTTCTTTATGCCGAGTTTTGCGGCCGGCGAGTCCTTATAGACGTACACCACCAGCAGACCTTTTTCGCCGCTGTTGGTGGGACCCTTTACGTCCATCGCTTCGGCCAGGTCCTTGTTCACGCCCTGGTACTCGACGCCCAGCCAGACCACCCGTTTGCCTTCCCTCTTGGTCTTGGGCATTACATCTTCTTCGAACCGGTCTTCGGCTCCGGCCAACGTCTCGGATATGCGGGAGAAGATGAGGTACCTGTAATCGCCGCTCCCGCCGGGGCGGTAGCGGTAATGCCTGAAACGCCGGTCGTCGTCGGCCCCGGGCGCGTCGGGAAACTTTATCTTCGACACGAACGCCATGAGTTCGCCGTCCATGTTCACCGCCAGGTCGCCCGCGTCGGTCTCCAGTCGCCCCTCGATATTCAGCCCGGCATCCTCACGCGAGGGGGGATCCGGGTTATATTTCGATTTCTCTATGCGGTCCGCCCTGGAAACGCGGTTGAACCGGGCAATGACCGTCGTCTTTCCGCGCTTCTCGACTATGTGCGCGGAGATGAAGGGCTGCGCCCTGAGCATGCGGCCGGCCGCTGAAATCCTTACCGGCGGCACCGGCGGCATGTCATCAAACTTGACCACGAAACCGCCGAAATTCTTCGACAGCCCGACGAACCGGCCCAGGTGGCGCACGCGCTGCTCGTCCTTGAAGGCGATATCCTCGATGCGATTGACCGTGCCTTCGTCCATGTCGCGCGGCACGAAAACCGTGCCCCTCTCATCCACCACAAGCCCGAAAACCTCCTCCGGGGCGGACGAGTAGCCGCCGGGCATCCCGTAACCTTCGCCATCCTCATCGCGGTAGGTGAACTCCAGTTTGATTACGGACTTTCTGACGGTCTCGGCCGTTTCTTCCAGCATCTTTTTCATTTCGTCGCACGTGATGCGCCGCATTTGCATGAGAGTTGTGCCGCGCCATGTCGTGCGGCCTTCCGGCGTGTCCCACATCCTCTCCGCCATGACGAAGCCGACGGGCTTGCCTTCCCCGTTCAGCACCAGAGCGCCGAGCGCGCGATGCCCGAAGTAGCCCACTTCCTTTTCGCCTTCGGCGCTTTCATGGCTTACCGCCCCGCCGACGACGGCCACGTCCATCACGGCATCGTCTTCCTGAAGGTGGGCCGACATGTAGGCGTCACCGAACCCGAACGGCTTGATTCCCTCGAAAGCAACCGCGGCAGGCGCCGCTTCGCCCTCGCCGATTTTCACCCTGAGCAGCATACCGGGCGCGTCCATGAGGAACGAATGCGGGACTGCTTCGTACTCCCGACCGTCATAGGTGCGCAGGGTCACCCTGCCGAAGTCGTCGAGCGGGATGCCCGGCTCGGGTACCAGGAGGTACTTGCCGTTCTCCACGAAAACTCCCGTGACCTCGATCGGGACGCCCTCTTTGCGGCGGCTCTCTATCCTGTCGTAGCCCGGGACATCCAGCGGTTCGTCGCGCTCGGCCAGTTCGATTTTGGCAACGGCCATTACCTGCTTGGCCAGTTCCAAAACGTCCGCCTTGATTTGCCCGGCGGCCCCGGGCGCCTCTTTCTCTTCAGGCCCCCCGGCACAGCCGGCCAGGAACATCGATATGCACAACAGCGCCGGAATGACCGGTGTCGCAAACCTGCTCATGTTTTTCTCCCTGCCTTGATTGGATTCGAGATTACACGGTGACAGTCACCTTCTACGAATCCCGCCCCGACAAATCGGGGCCTCGATTCCGTAAAGGTGACGGTCACCGTTCGCATCCCCCCGGCCCGTACGGGCAACCCTATGTTCTCAAGTTGACTGACTTTTTCTGGATGATGGTGGGTGCTTGATTATAACTGTTTCACAACACCTTACGGTGACAGTCACCAATCTACGATCCGTTCCGACAAGGGCGGAACGGCTCCGTAATTGGTGACAGTCACCGAGGTTAACAAAAACTCAGTCAACTTGAGGCTCACCGGGCAAGCGGGCAACAAGCGATTATTCCGCCCTT
>QNCA01000140.1 GCA_003644325.1 Planctomycetota bacterium | reverse complement strand
CAGTCACCAATCTACGATCCGTTCCGACAAGGGCGGAACGGCTCCGTAATTGGTGACAGTCACCGAGGTTAACAAAAACTCAGTCAACTTGAGTATCTTGTTTCCTCTTGTTCGGCTTATACCTTTTGATCCAAGATGACCTGCTGCGATTTTTCCTCTATCACGCCACCCGAGGTGTAAAGGCCGGTCTCGACGTTTCCCGTGAGGAATCGCAGCATCATCCTGACGTGCGCGAGCGACTGCTCGCACAAGAGCATCTTCAACTTATTCTTTTTGGCCAGTTCCTCGGCAACCTTTTGCAGTTCCGACCGAAGCCGTAACATAATCCCCTTGTATTCCCCTCCGGAAATTTCCGCTATATCGCGAAGCGTCGCCCGGGTCAGGTCCGTATTGAGGTTCCTGCCCATTCGGGCGAGCACCTTTTGCCGCTTCTGTTCGGAGGCCCTTATGCCCTCAACCAGCGCCTCCTCTTCGAGTACGGCCTTTTCTATCTCGCCCACGTCGTGCCGTACCATTGCGTCGGCCTCGCGCTCGAGTACCGCTATCAAATCGTGGTGCAGCGCAAGCAGCGATTCGAGCACCCGTATATATGTTTTTCTTGCGTCTTCCATCATTAACCTGCCGTCAAAAAGTCATGTCGTGCCCGCCCAGCGGGATAAATCGCTCCTCGAAGCGCGACCCGCCGAGGGGCATGAACCGCGCTTTCTCCTTCGCCAGCGGCAGAGGCAGACTCTCTTGCGCCAGCGGCTTGAAATCACTGCTTATCTTGCCGCGCGCCTTTGAGGCCTCCGAGGGACTCCGCCGCATCAACTGCCCAAAGTAAACGCGCGCAATTCCGGCGCCGGGTCCCTTCTCAAACGACTTCACGTAGGCGTTGTCCAACTCGCCCCGGAACATGTCCTCCCCCATGCCGCCGTGGAACAAGTCGCCGTGCTGAACGGTCTTCCGCATTTCCTTGAGCAGCATGCCGAGGAAGGCCGCCTCGACTTTTTTTGCAGCCTTCCACGCGCTTTTCACGTCCTCAGGATTCGCCGACTCCGTTGCGGATTTCAGCCCGCGAATCGCGCTTGCGCCTTCGATTGTCCCTGCTATTGCTTCCACCATCCGTGTCACCTCAGGATGATTTCGCCCTGGAGCGCCCCCGCGGCCTTGAGCGCCTGGATTATGGCGATGATGTCGTCCGGGTTCGCCTTGATTGCGTTGAGCATATTGACTATCTTTCGCAGTGGCGTGCCTTCGCTTTCACGCGCTTCGAGCGTGGTTACTCCCCTTTCCTCCCGGCCCACCGTGATGCGCAAATCGCCGTGGCTTATCGCCACCGGCAGTACCGTCACGTGTTCGCCTATTATTACGGTCTTCGTGCGCTGGTTTATGACCACCTTCGCGGAGTTGTCCACCTCTACGGTAACGTCGAGCAGCATGCTTATAAAACTTACCACATCCACATCGTCGGGCACTATGACGTCCACCTGGCCCGCGTTCGCGGCACGCGCGATGTTCTTGTTCCCGAACACCTGCTTGTCGCTGATAATCGCCTCGACAATGTTGTTTGCCGTGGTGTAATCGGGATAGTTCAGGAGCAGTGAAATGCAGCGCGCCCCGTCCTTCTCCCGGACTATGTCGGCGGGTTCTTCCTCGACCACCAGCGCCCCGTTCGGGATCTCGGCGACGGTCGGATGGTTTTCCTCGTCCCCGACCAACAGCGGCCCCTGCGCCACTGCATAGACGGTATCCAGCGCCCCGACGGGCACCAGGTGCGTCTCGAGCAGCACCCCGCCCCGGAGCGAACCGGCGCTGCCGATTGAACTCACCTTCACATCTATCTTGGTCCCTATCTTCGAGAATGCCGGCATCGTCGCCGTCACCAGCACCATTGCGATGTTCTTGCTCTTGATGTCATCTTCGCTCAAGTTGTTCTCCTTGAGCAGTCTCTGCAGGACCCCTTTCATTGCGGATGCGGCCAGGCCCTTGCCGTCGCCGGTGCCCTTCAGGCCGATGACCAGGCCGAAGCCCTTAAGGTCGTTGTCGATGGCCCCCTCGATGTGCACGACGTCCTTGAGCCGCTCGGCGTATGCCGCGCCGCCCGCCAGCAGGAAAACCGCAACTATCAGCATGCATCTCTTCACGATTGTCGCTCCTTATTCATACTCCCCCGAAATATCCGTCTTCCGCAGGGCGACGGCCGCCTTTATGACGGCACGCCTGCCTTAAGAATGATTCCCGGCAGCCCCGGCAAGCAGGGCTGCCGGAAAATTTGAGAGAGGTTGTTGTCAAAGCGCCGTCGCCGGATTTTCGACCGGACGATTTTTTACGGGTTTCAGAACGGCCAGAGGAAGTCCAGGACTCTGCCCAACACGCCGCGCTTTTGCGAATCGCTGACGGAACCGGTGCCCGTGTATGAGACCTTCAGCCGGGCGACGTCGTCGGAGAGCACGCTGCCGGTGGCGTCCATGTCGTCCGGGTCGATCACGCCGGTCAGCGTTATCATTTCGTTCTCTTGGTTGACGACGCGCGTCTTGGTCGCCTCAATGACCAGGTTGCCGTTGGGCAGGACCTCTACGACCTCCGCCTTTATCGTGGCGGTGATTTTCATCATCTTGGATGTCGAGGCCTCGTTGTCGGACTCGTACTCGGCATCGAGGCTGACTCCGGGCAATTTGCCGCGCGCGTTCAAATCGCGGCCGTCGAAGTTGACGAACGCCTTCATCGCCGCATCCAGTTGCGAGTCCTTTTCGATTTTGGTTTTGCCCTTGCTGGACGCGCTGCTCTGTTCAATAATAAGAACCTTGACCAGGTCGTGCAGTTTCGGCGTGGGCGGCTTCTCTACAGGGACCGCACTGTAAATGGTTGTCCCCGCTCCCTTGCACACGGCGCTGTTTGTCTGTTGCGCGCCCTTTCTGAACAGGCTGCCGCCGCAGCATACCGAAGTCTGAAGCAAGACGAGGATGAGGACTACAGCGGATACCTTTGCAAACCTGCTCATCGATCTTCTCCCAAAACGACCTGGACCCGCCTGGGGCCGACGACCTCGGCGAGGAAGGTCTTCTTCGAATCCACGTTCGTCACCCTGATAAATTCGCCCTTGCGGCCGCTCTGGTCGGCACGGGCGTTTGCCTCCACGGCGCTCTCCGTGCCGGCGATCCGCACAATTACCTTTACAACATCACTGCGCTTGACCAGGATGGGCCGCTCGACCATCGCGCCTGTAACCGCCTGGTCCGAGGCAACATCTCTCCTGGTTTTCAAACCTACGAGGTCCTGCGGGGAGGTGAAGTAATCGGACATGTTCGACGATACCAGGACTCGCTTTATCGTAACCATGTCCTCCGTTATGACCGTGTCGGCGGGTATCCCCTCGGCGGCGACGGCGATTTGCGCGCGCCTGCCTATTTCGGCAATCACCCCCGACCGCACCTCGCGCTCACCCTTCCTCGCCATAACGCTGAACATTACCTTGCCGGGGCCATTGATGTTTCGGGCGGGCCTGACGCTTACCACCTCCGCCGAATCGCCGAGGCCGAGCAGGGCCTTTCCGATGTTGCGCACATCCACAGCCATCTCCGTTGAATCCACGCCGAGTTCGCCGGCGGCGCATTCCAGAATGGCCGCCTCTATCTTCATCCTGAGTGAAGAAGGCCGCTCCTCGGCGCATGCCGGCTCGGCTTCCATATCCCGCTCTTGCGGCTTTTCCCCGCCGTCCAGGTCCGCACAGAGCGGAAGTTTGACCGCGACAACGTTCCCGAGTTTTACGACCCTCGACCCGCTGAACCTGAAATCAGCAGGGTCGAAACCGCTCTGCCGCAGGCGCATCTTCAGGTAGTCCACTGTAATCTCGCGCGTCTTGTCCGGCCCGGGCGCGGGACCGCAGAAAATGGCGTTTATCCTGGAGAGTTCTTCCTGCGACACGCCCACCACGGTGGCAACGTCGCCGAACTTTACGAACAGGTAACGGGCCTCGACGGTATCGTTAAGGATTATCTCGCCCGCGAATGCGTTACCGCCGAGCGCCGTCATAATCAAGGTTGTCAGGACGATTCGCTTCATCGCCGCCCCTTTGGTTCATCGTTACTGTCTCAGTGTATTGGCGACCTGCCACATCTGGTCTGCGACCTTTATGGAGTTGGAGTTGACCTCAAAGGCGCGCTGCGCGGCGATGAGGGAAACCAACTCTTCGACCACGTCCACGTTTGACTCCTCCACGAAACCGCCGAGCGTCGTGCCGAATCCGTCCTGTGCGGGGTTGCCGGTTGTGGGGGGGCCGGAGGCCTCGGTCTCCAGAAAGATGTTGTCCCCGGCCGCTTTCAGGCCGCCGGGATTCGGGAAGCGCGCAAGTTCTATCTGGCCGACCTGTGAGACCACGCCGTTCTGGTCAATCGTTTCAATGACTCCGTCCCGGGAGACCTGAACGGCCACGGCGCTGGTAAGGTCCACCTGGATGTTCGGTTCGAGCAGGAATCCGTCCTTGGTAACGATGTTGCCCTCCGCGTCGAGACCAAAGGAGCCGTCGCGGGTGTAACCGGTTTCATCCTGAAACGTTTTCACCTGGAGGAATCCCTCGCCATCGATGAAGATGTCCAGGGGCGCCTGGGTTTCGAAGGGGCTGCCGGGGCGAAAATCGCGGAACGTGCCGGCGAGCCTGACGCCGGTGCCGATCTCGATGCCCGTGGGGGCCACGCGCCCTTCCAGGGCCTGGCCGCCCGCGCGACGGATCTGCTGGTAGAAAAGGTCTTCGAAGCGCGCGCGAGCCTTCTTGAAACCGTTGGTGTTGACGTTTGCAATGTTGTTGGCGATAACGTCAACGTTGGTCTGCTGCGCGCGCATGCCCGTAACGGCGGTGCTGAGAGCCCTTAGTGACATCCTGTTGCCTCCTTATCATCTTGGCGACACACGGCCGACCTGGGTAACGGCGCGCTGGAGCGCCGAGTCCTGCGCCCGGATGGCCTGCATGTTGGCCTCAAACGCCCGATAGCACTGGATCATTGCCGCCATCTCTTCCACAATGTTGACCGTAGACTGCTCGATAAACCCCTGATGAACGGTGCCCTCCGCCGGGAGAACATCATTTCCCCTGTAGCGCAGGTTGCCGCCGCCGGCACGCTCGAGGATTCTCGAGAGGCCGGGGAGTTTTTCCTTGAGTTCCTTGAATGTAACGAGGCCGATTTTGCCCGCCTGCGAGACCTCGCCCGCGGTCCGCGTAAAAATGGCCCCGCTTCTCGTTATATTTATCTCCT
>QNCA01000139.1 GCA_003644325.1 Planctomycetota bacterium | reverse complement strand
GTCCCGCGTCAGCACGCCTATCTCTTTGGTCGAGCCGGCGAGCTTGAAGGAGTTGTAGAGGCTGGTCATGATGGTTGTGACCTTGCCCAGCATCAGCGGCATGTGGCACTCGCCCGCGCTCAGAAAATCGTGGCCGAATGCCAGCAGTTCGCCTGTTTCGGGGTCGTACATCGTAAGGGTGCCGTAAGCGAAGATTTCGACATCTCCGCGGACCAGGGGCACGCCTATGGTGCAGCCGGGTTCCGGCCGTGCCTTGTCGGCGGCGATCGACCTGCAGGAACCGCCGCCCTGTATGGCCTTGATGTTGTGCCTGCGAAGCGAGGCGGCCAACTTCCCGAACGTCCGCTCGTCGAGACCGGAGACCACCAGCGGCGTGGCCAGACGTTTCAGTTTGGTGCGGTATTCTGCGTGGGGGTCGGCAACTTTTTCCTTCCCGTCTCGCCGGGCAGAGCCCTCCAGGTCGGCATAAGGCCGCTCCAGCGGCGTTTCCATGCTCTCAATCATGTGTTCGATGGGCGTAACGCCGGCGACCGGGTCCGTGCTGAAAGCCCACCCCAGCGCAATCGCGCCGATAAGATAGTCCTTGCCGCCCACGGTCAAATAGACGGGGCTGCCGCTCATGCCGGATGCTATCTTGCCCTTGGTCAAGAACTTATCGTCGTCGTTTATCTTGCCGTCCTGATTATAGTCGACGTCTCTCTCTTTGCACCTGACCAGGATGACGTGGCGCTTCGGGAACATATTCCACAGCACACCGATTACTTTGACATTGAATTTCTCTACCTTCGTGCCCTTAAAGACAGTCAGACCGTAACCCGTCATGCCGGGCTTTACGTCCTCGACCTTCATAATGGGCGGCCGCTTTGCAATCGCCGGCCCGGCCGGCCACAGGAACAGAATTAGACCGGACAACGCCACAAGACTGAATCGCTTCACGGCATGTCTCCTTTGAGTTTGGTGAGAGAAAACCCGTTTCCATGGATGGAGGCCGGGGATGCGTCACAGTAGAGACCCAGTGCGGTAATCCGAGTATCTCTGCCGGGAAAAATGGGGAGAGGAGGATTCGAACCTCCGAAGGCATCGCCAGCAGATTTACAGTCTGCCCCCTTTGGCCGCTTGGGTATCTCCCCACGTTTCAGACAAGGCAATGTACAAGAGCAATGGAGCTAGCGGTGAGATTCGAACTCACAACCCCCTCATTACAAATGAGGAGCTCTGCCGTTGAGCTACGCTAGCATTCGGCATTACGAAGATCATTTACTATATCAAGCAAAATCGGAAATTCCACCCTTTTTCTTCAGCCGCGGATCTGGCACATTGTTATACTGCTTTCCCGGCGGGTTGTTTGCCCGCCCGCGCCGCGGGGAGTAATCCGGACTTTCCGAAGAAGCCACCCGTGCGCAGGGGGACGGGTGGGGGATGACTTCCTGTGCCGCGGGCTTCCCCGCAGAGTAACGCGGTTAAGGCTTGCAGTACGCTCTGATTTTCCGCGCTATCTTCTCGACGCCCTGCCTCTTCTCCTCGTCCTGTATCGTTGCGGAATACTTTTCCAGGTAATACAATGCCCTTACCATGTCCCTCTTCCTGAACAGATAGAGCATGCCCAGTTCGCCGTATGCTTCGGGGAAATCCGGGTACAGTCGCACGGCTTCCTCCAGCGTTTCTATGGCTTCGTCGACACGGCCTTCGCGTTTCATGCGCCGCGCCTCCTCCAGCGCCTCCCTGGCGCCGCCGGCTATCATCCCGCCTATCGCCTTCATCGCCTCCTCATAACGCCCCAGCCGGAAATATATCTCCGCAATGTAGGCGCGCGCCTCCGTCATCGCCGGAGTTATGGCGGCGGCCCTCTCAAAATACTGCAGCGCCTCGTCGAACCGCCCCTCATCATAATATATCAGGGCCGCGTTGAAACATGCCTCAACAAACTCGGGATCCTTTTCAAGCGCCCGCTCGTAATTCTCCAGTGCAGCGTCGCGATACTTGCCTGCGTCGGGCGATACGCGTCGCCCTCTCCTTAGCCTGTCCTTCCACAGGTCGTACGAATATCCGCGCCAGAAATATCCCGCCGCCGCGCTTATCCCGGAACCGCCCCGGGGGGTGCCCTCAAGCAGTTGTATCAACCGGGTCGCCGATTTCACGGCCTTATCATGCTCGCCGCGGGAATTCTGTGACTTTACGTCATCCAGCAGCCGTTCCGCAGTTTGCGTGGTCTTGCAGCCCCCGCCAAGCAACACCGCCGCTGCCAAAAGCGCCGCCGCGCACCCCGTCGCAAACCCGCCGTGTTTCCCGCGCTTCGTCATCGCCTTACCATGTCGACACCACGTGTTTCTTGTATCCATTGTCCGGCATCCGAAAGGTGACAGTCACTATCTACTCAAGTTGACTGACTTTTTCCGGATGATGGTGGGTGCTTGATTATAATCTGCTGTTTCACAACACCTTACGGTGACAGTCACCGAGGTTAACAAAAACTCAGTCAACTTGAGTATCTACGATCCGCCCCCGACACATCGGGGACGGCTCCGTAATGGTGACTGTCACCTTTCAGACACATGTCCCTTTGAATATACAGGACTCAATAGTTTTTTGTTCCCAGAACTTTCATCCACTTTTCTATCGCCTCGTACCTGCTTGTCTCGTCCGCGTTCGCGTCGTAGCCGATGTCCTTCTTTCCCGTTAATACGACCAGCATCGCGTTCGCGGCGGCGCGCATTTCGGCTTCTTCGTGAAACAGGTGCCGCACCAGGATATCGAGCGCATCCTTTTCCGGCAGCAGGCGGAAGAACTTCTGCGCCCAGATAGTGTAACGCCGCCCGGCCTCCGGGTCGAGCGTCAGCCGCAACACGTCCGGCGCGGCAATCGCGCCTATCTTTACCATATCCACCAGGAGCGCATCCTGGCGCTCCTCCATTTTGGCCGAGGCGTCTTTGACCTTCGCAATCGCCGCGTCAATCTTCTTCTGCGTCTCCCCATCGGCGACCGGTATCTCCGGTTTCGGTATGAGGGAAGGTTCTTCCGTGTCGCCGTTCCGTGTGTCGTTGTCGGAAGGCTTCACCACGGCGTCGCCGTTCTTCTGTGTTCCGCCGTTTCCCGGCTGGATCGGCGGCCCGCCGTTACAGCCCGCAGCGAGAACAACAATTGCCAGCAGAGAAAACACATGTTTCATGCCGGTCTCCTTCAGAAAAAACTTGTCCGTTTAACGCCCGTTATCGCCGATAGAAGTTTATCCGTGCCGCCTTTATCCGTCAAGCGAATTAATGGGCGCTTGCGTCACCTAAAGGCGCCGAGCCCCTCTATCCGACGAGGAGATGTTCCCTGTAACCTCTCCATGCTTGACATTTCGCCCTCGTAGTGGTTTTATATCAGACGTCCGTCAATCAATGGCGGTAATCATTTCAGCCCGTTTCCAGTGTGAGGAGAGGAGAAACCCATGACACTGTCACCAACATTGCTGTCGAAGCGCCCCCCGAACGTGCAAAAGGTCTTTGGCGACGTGCCCACGCCGCTGGTCAACGGCAAGGCCCTTTACGATACCGCGAAGAAGGAACACTTCATCGTCGGCGCGTTCAACGTCCGCTCTACGCTCTCCATACCCGGTATCGCGCTGGCCGCGAAGGAGACGGACTCGGTCGTCGCCTATGAAATCGCCAAGTCCGAAACGACGTACACCGGCCTGCCGCCGGAGAAATTCTCAAGGGCCATCGTGGAGGGCGTGACCCGGGTCGGCTGCGAGGTTCCCTATGCCATCCATGCCGACCACACCACCGTGAAGAACACCACGGAAGAGGCAATCGAGAGCGCCCGCGACATCATCAGGCGCTCCATTGCCAGCGGCTACACCTCCGTCAGCATCGACGCATCGCACAACGAAAACGAGGACAACCTGCGCATAACCAGGGACCTTGCGAGACAAGTGGTGGAAGCGGGGCTGGGCCTGGAGGTCGAGATCGGCGAGATCGGGGGCGAGCGCGGCTTCTCCACGCCCGAGGAAGGGAAGTGGTTCATCGAAAACCTCGTTAAAGACGGTATACACCCCGACCTGCTCGCCATCAATAACGGCTCCGTCCACGGCAACTACGGGCCGGGCTTCGGCGAAGGCATACAACTGGACACCACAAAGGCAATCTACGAGGCCATAAGCCCCTGGAACGTCGGCATCGCCCAGCACGGCATCAGCGGCACGCCGCTGGACAAGATAGCCCGGTTCGCCGACTACGGCATTTTCAAGGGCAATGTGGCCACGTTGTTCCAGAATATCGTGTTCGGCCTGAAGATGGAGGATAACGGCAACGCCGTTTACGATGAGGACGGCGACTACATCAAACTTGAAGATGAAGGCATCCCGATGGACCTGTGGCGGGAAGTCACCGCCTGGATGAAAGAAACGGGCAACACCGGCGGCAATCTCAAGAGGGCCAACCTGCCGTTCAAGGAGAAAATGGAATCCATCGACCGGAAGTATAAGGAACGCATAAACAAGCGCACGTACGAATGGGCGAAAAACCTCTTCCAGGCCCTGCGCTCGGTGAACTCCGGTCGGAAGGTCCTCGAATACATCGGGTGATAAGGAAGCAGATGTATCAGCAAGACACGGGCGGTCATCCACCACTTCGGGATGATCGCCCGTTTTGATACGGCCTTGTTCGGTCAAACCGTGTTTTTCGCCGCCTGAGCGCGGCGGGCCGGGGGCTGACTCCCGTCTCCTTGCTTCATCGGCCGCACGCAAGCGCCATCAGGAAAATTCGGTTGCCTCCCCCCAAAAAAACGCGGGACGCCTTTCGGCGCCCCCGAAATTGCAATGGTCAACGAGAGAGGGGAAAATCGCTACGCATTGCAATTATTTTATCGATTCTCACGTTGCTGTGTCCTAAATTTAATCGGCATATTATACCCTTTTCTTGAGATTTTTCAAGAAAATCCGGGGATTTTTCTTGAACTCCCATATTTTATAAAATATAAAATAGCCGAACAATCAACACCTGAACATTCAGCAGGTGAATCTTCTCTAAAGATTCTCAAGTTGACTGACTTTTGCTAACCTCGGTGACTGTCACTAATTACCCGTTCGGACCCTGACGGGTCCTCAGGGCGAGGACCCGGAACGGGCGGAATCTCGTGAGCCTTGCCGAACGAGATTCGTAGATTAGTGACTGTCACCGTAAGGCCCGGCAAAATGGAAACTTATAGGCAAACATCCGGCATTGCCCGGAAAAAGTCAGTCAACTTGAGTAAAGATTTCTGTTTCCC
>QNCA01000138.1 GCA_003644325.1 Planctomycetota bacterium | reverse complement strand
CAACATCGCCAAGGAGGTATTCGCGGAGATGGCGAGGAGCGGCGCCTCGCCGAAGAAGATAATCGACGAGAAGGGCCTGGTTCAGATAAGCGACAGCGGTGAGATTGAAGCGGCCGCCCGAAAGGTCATCGAGGACAATCCGAAGGCCGTGGCGGACTACAGGGGCGGCAAGGCAACAGCGGTGAAGTTTCTCATGGGCCAGGTGATGCGCGCCACGAAGGGCAAGGCCAACCCGAAGGTCGTCGAGGAATTGCTCACGAAAATCCTCTCCGAATGATATGTAAGGGAGGTCACAAATGTATCACAGCAAAATAGCGCTGCCGGTTGTTGCGTTGGTCTGCATGGTTCTTTTCTCCCGGGCGGCCGCCGCCGTAATGGCCAGCCCGTCCAAGCCGGACGATGACTTAATGGAGTTGGTTAAGAAAAAGGACGTTGACGGGCTAATCGCTCTCTGGCTCAAGGATGCCGAAAGGGGCGTTCGGAAAGACGGCATGTATTCGGGCGCGTTGCTCAGCCTCGAAAGCGAAAAGATTGTACCCGCCTTTATCAAGGCTTACGAGACAAAGAATGAAAGGATAATGGCGCAATCCTTCTCGATTCTTGCATGTCTTGACCGTCCCGATGAACTCCTCAAGGTCGTCCTCAGGGTGCGGGAGATAGAAACAGAGAACTTTGGCATGATACCGGAAGAACTGAAAAAGAAGGTCGAGGAGTTGGTCGAGAATCTCGATGCGGATGAATTCGAGGTCCGTGACAAGGCAAAGAAGGAACTGATTGCGCTCGGCGGCCGGTGTGCCGGGATTCTTGAAAAATACAGGAATCATCCCAGCATCGAGGTCAGGTACTCAGTGGAACAGATACTGCGCACGTATAAGAAGAGCGGAGATGTCGCCAAGCCGCCGGAGTTATCCCGGGGTGCCAAGACTGAACTTATGGCGCTGCTCAAAATTGTGAAGCCCGATGATGCATGCCGGATTGCGCGGACAGTTCTGCAGGCGAAATATCCAAACAGGCTTATGCTCAAACAATCACTGCTTATACTGACCGAGTACGGCAAGCCCGCTGATGCAGCAATCGCCGGCGGGTATCTTCATCATAAACAGTCGGACGTTCGCAAGGCGGCAATACAGGCCGTCGCAAAAACAGGCGGAAAAGAATACATCGACGCGATTCGCGAGTTACTCAATAATAGAACCTACGCCCCCACGGCGGCACTGGCGCTGGCGCGACTGGGCGACAAGGACAGCATCGAAATTATAAAGAAGGCCGATGTTTCCTTGAGACAAAAGCGGGGTGAATCGCACGAAAAGTATCTCCAGGCGCTTCTGTTGCTGGGAGACGGAAAATACATTGAGCGCGAACTTGATTCGGACACGCCGGAATCGGCAATTGTCGCGATTGGTGAGGCCGGAGAGCGGCGTTATCTTGGAAAGGTGCTTGAGATATTCGAGACCTCTGGAACGGGATACGAACTCCTTGTGACGGCCGAATACCTGCTGAAACTCAGCAATAAAGGCAACAAGGAAGTATTCGCCGCCATCAGAAAACGGGCATCCGCGTTGAAGCCGGTCAGCCCGCAATTATACGAAAAACTTACAGTGCTTCTGTTGCAATATGGAGAAGATGAAGCGGTTTCCATGGTGCGCTCGATGTTGAAATCAGAGGACGTGGTGACGCGCAAAAACGCCATAGACCTGATTCGCAAAAGCGGGAACGCAAAACTTGCGCCGTACCTGCGGCCTCTCCTGGACGACAAGGCGACTTTCCGGATTTTTGCGGGGTTGGGCGGTTATAGAACTGTCATTATGGGCCAATACGCCACCGACGCGATATGCGGTTTCGCCGGCGCGCGCCTCGGCCTGTGGCGGTTCGACCCCGACAGGCAACGCCGGGAAATCGACAAGTGGTTTGAAGCAAACTTCCCGGAGAAATGACTCTGCTCAGGAGAACAGACGATGTGTCGAAAAACAATTCAGGCTGTCCTGATATTGATTCTTGCAGGACTGAATTTCACTCCCCCGGCGGAGGCCGCATGCGGTGAAGACCGCCCTCCGGGCTGCTTCATCGTTAGTGAGGAAGCCGCCAGAATCAGAGAGGTCAACTCCTTGATGAACAAACTCGTGCAGGAAGGTAATATTGATGAAATAGTCCGCCTCTGGCAAGGCGAAAAGTGGTCATCCACGCGCACATACTACCGGAACGCGTTGCTGAGGTTTGAAAGAGAGAAATATATACCCGCCTTTCTGGCAGTTGCAAAGTGCAACAACAAATGGTCCCGTTCAACCGCCATCGAAGTCCTGGCCCGCTTCAGGGAACCGGCCCTTCTGGATTATCTCAAGACCCTGCTCGATGAGAAACCCCTGACCGCCGAAGAGAAAAAGGCCGTCGAGGCGGAAATCGAAAAACTCGCTTCCGATGATGAAGCGGTCCGTGAGGCTGCAAAAGCGAAAATAAGAAAATACGGAACGCGCGCGAAACCCGTCCTGGTTCCATACCTCTATGTAAAAAACAAGGCCCAGCGCGAGGCGGTTTGCAGCATCTACCACTATCTCCCCGACAATGATCCCGGCACACTTCTCTCGTTGACCTGGCGATACGATGCCAGGGACAGGGTGGCCTTTGCAGAAGCGGTCGTCAAACTCGAGGAAGGGAAATACGCACATCTGGGAAATGCGCTTGACGTTCTGGCCGCGACGAAGCCCGCCGAGTACAAGAAATTCTGCCTTCAACTGATTGACTCCCCCAATCCCAAGCCGAGTGTTAGCGATACTTCGTCGCATGCCATTTCAGCCGCCATACGACTCCTGGCAAACTGCGGCGACCCGAAGGTGACACCGAAACTCTACCCCTTTTTGGACCTGCACCCACGGTATTATTGCGGCGACGCGGCGCTGGCGCTTGCTGAATATGGAGATAAATCACAAATAGAAAGAATGAAAGCGTTCTACAATAGGCGTTTCCCTGTCTTCGTAATGAACAGTAACCGTCTGACACAGCACGGGAAAATACTTCTGGCGTTGTTGAAACTTGGCGATAGAACAATAATGGATGAGTTATTTAACTCCCGCCTCGAAACGTCGGAAAACGCTGCAATGTCAATCGCCGCGATAGCAAAAGACGCTGCTTCTCTGCCCGCAATAATCAGGATCATCAACACTTCCCGCAACCCCCAACACGCCGCAAATGCAATGGCCACCCTGGCCCAAATTGTCCGGAAGCAAGACCAAAAAGCAATCACGCTCGTCAGGAAGCGTGTAACAGACTGGAAAGCAGACCACCCAACGATGTATTACAAGGGATGTGGTATCCTGATGGACATGGGCGACGAGAAGGCGCGACGGGATGTCGCCGCAGATCTTGCAAAGGCGGCCGCAGATGAGAAGGCAATCATTCTTCGATGGATTGCCGACACCTACCCCCGCTCGGTTATTCCATTCCTTGTGGATGCACTGGACGATAAATCGCCCGCGAAATACAAAAGGTTCGGAGGCTGGGCACCATTTATGGGGTCGTCATTGGGCCCGGGTAAGACCATTCGCGAACTCGCCATAGACGGAATTAAAAGAATAGTACCGGAGATGCCTTTCGACCTGTGGGACTTCGACCGCGACCGGCAGGTGCGGGAAATCAAGGCGTGGCATAAAAGGTGACTGTCACCGTGCCAGTATCTTTTCATTATAGAGGACTGACAGGCGGGTGGTGACCGGGCCGGGGCATTCGTTGCCGAAGGCCTTGCCGTCTATCTCGCGCACGGGCATCACGCCGATGAGCGAGTTTGTGATGAAGACCTCCTGCGCGAAGAGGATGTCGGCGAAATTCATCAGGCGCTCGTCGTGCGGTATGTCATTCTCACGGCACAGGCGCAAAATGGCGTCGCGTGTTATGCCACGCAGGACGTTGGACTCGACTGTAGGCGTCAGGACTACGCCGTCCAGCACGAAGAAGATGTTGGACATGGAGCACTCGGCGATGAAGTCGTCGGTGTTGATTATGAGCGCCTCGTAGGCGTCGTGCGAGCGCGCCTCGCGCCGTGCCATGATGCTGTCCAGGTAGTTAAGCGTCTTGTGGCGGTGCAGCGGAGAGGTCGCGCTCCTGTGGGCGGCGACGGTGTGCAAGGTGACGCCCTCGCGGTAGTGCTCGTCTTCGGGCGGCCGGTATGGAAAGATTTGCAGGCTGAGCAGCGAGTGGCTGTCAAGTTCGGCATAGCGCCCCGCGCCCCCGCGGCTGAGGATTATCTTTATGGTGATGTCTTCATCGGGGAGCATCTGTTCGAGCGCTTCGGGTATGGCGCTGAGGTCCGACGGCAGCGGTATGCCCAAGAAGCGTGCGGACTCCGATAATCGCCTGAGATGTGCATCCAGCAGGACGGGCCGCCGACTGCAGGTGCGCAATGTTTCGAAGAGGCCCTCGCCGTACTGGTAGCCCCGGTCGGTGACCTTCAACAGGTCCGGCTCGCTCGGCTGCAACGCCTCAGGCGTGGCGCGGAACCAGCGCACGGTCTGCACCCGTCCCCTCAGCGGATCTTCCTGGAACTCAGGACTTGCACCCATCGGCCTGCCTCACAACTTTTTCCCTATTTGTCTCGCATGTATATTTTTGAACGGTGGAAAATCCGAACCTGTCCCGAGCGCGTACCAGGGCGGTTTCCACGGTACGCTCCCATATCATCGTGAAGAACTCAGTCCGCCTCCGCATCATCTATCCCCAGGGCGCGCATGATTCCCATGCCCTTGTCCATGGTCTCCTGGTATTCCGCCTCGGGCTGCGAATCGGCCACGATGCCGCCGCCGACCTGGAACGTCGCGCGACTCCCGTCCAGGAGCAGCGTCCTGATGGCGATGTTCAAATCCGCGCGGCCGTCCAGTCCGATGTAGCCGATTGCGCCGGTATAGATGCTTCGGGCCGTCGGCTCAAGTTCGTCGATGATTTCCATTGCGCGAATCTTGGGCGCGCCGGTTATCGAGCCGCCGGGAAAAGTCGCGCGCAGAAGGTCCACGATGTCGCACCCCTCGCGCATCGTGCCGGTGACCGTGGCGACAAGGTGATGCACGGTGGCGTAAGTTTCAAGCGTCCGCGCTTCGTCCACCCTGACTGTGCCGAACTCGCATACCCGCCCCAGGTCGTTGCGCTCCAGGTCCACTATCATCGCCAGTTCCGCGGCGTCCTTTTCGCTGTTCAGCAGTTCGCGCTTCATCGCCGTGTCCGCCGCGGCGTCTTCCCGCCGTGGCCGCGTGCCCTTGATGGGGCGCGT
>QNCA01000137.1 GCA_003644325.1 Planctomycetota bacterium | reverse complement strand
GTGTTCCTGCTCGTCTCGATAATCTTCATCCTTGTTCGCCTGAACAGGCAGATAAATCTCCTGTCGAAGCGGCCGGCCGTGCTCCTTATCGCTTCCTTTCTGCTGGTGATATTCGTGGGGACCGTGCTATTGTCCCTGCCCAAGGCGTCCGCGACCGGCAAACCGCTGAGGCTGATTGACGCCTGGTTCACTGCCACATCGGCCACGTGCGTGACGGGGCTTGTCGTGAAGGACACGTACGGCGATTTTTCCGACTTCGGCAGGGGGATTATCCTTATCCTGTTGCAGATAGGCGGGCTGGGGCTGATGACCTTCGGCGCGTTCTTCGCCCTGGTGGCGGGGCGAAGGCCGGGCATAAAGGAGACGGCGCTGATGGGGGACATTCTGAAGGTCGACAGGATGGGCGGGATAACAAAGATGATAATTTACATATTGCTGTTTACCCTGGTCTGCGAGGCCTTCGGCGTGGTGACTACTTACGGCGGCTGGCATTCGCGCGGCGGCGGGAACCTGAGCGACAGCGACCAGTTGTTCTTCAGCGTGTTCCACTCCGTCAGTTCCTTCTGCAACGCGGGCTTCAGTTTCTTCAAGGACAGTTTCGTGACATACCAGGGTTCGCTTGCCGTCAACATTATCGTGCCGCTGCTGATTGTGATAGGCGGGCTGGGCTTTGCCGTAAACATGAATATCATCGGCCTTCGCGGCGCGATATTAGGCAGGCTGCGCAAGCCCGGGGACGACATAGAGCGCAAGATGCTCGCATCGACAGCGCGGTTTACCGTCCATACTAAACTGGCGCTGACGATGACCGCCATACTCATCCTGGGCGGATTCCTGTTCATACTCGTTCTTGAGAACGGAAACCCGGACACCCTTGGCGGCCTGGCGGGATGGCAAAAGGCGGGCGCGGCGCTGTTCCAGTCCATCACCGCTCGCACGGCGGGCTTCAACACGGTTCCCATACGTTTGTGTACCATACCGACGAAATTCCTGCTGATAATCCTGATGGTAATCGGCGCTTCGCCGGGTTCCACCGGCGGAGGCATAAAGACGGTGACGGTGGCGATATTCTTTATCGCGTTATGGTCGATGATCCGCGGCAAGAAGAACGTGGAAATTTTCCGGCGGACAATCCCAGAGGATATAGTGAGCAAGGCGTTCGTGATCACCATTCTCGGGGTGATGGTTCTCTCGGTGGCGACGCTGGCGCTGTGCGTGACCGAGGCCGAGCACGGCTGGGAGTTCCTTGATGTCTTGTTTGAGTCGGCGAGCGCTTTCGGCACGGTAGGGCTTTCAACGGGGATAACGCCGCATTTGACTGATCCGGGCCGGATAATTATAATCTTGCTCATGTTTGCGGGCCGTATAGGGCCGTTGACGATGGTCGTGGCGCTGATTCAGAGGGCGCCGAAGTCGGAGTTGCCCTTCGAGCGTGTTATTATAGGATAAGACGATGAAGAAATTTGCTGTGCTCGGACTGGGGCAGTTTGCGATGACAATTGCCTGCAGGCTCTCGGAGAACGGCGCGGAAGTGCTGGCGGCGGACCTGGACAGCGACATTGTGGACCAGATGAAGGACGTCGTGAGCCTGGCGCTGAAGATGGACTCCACCGACCACGAGGCCCTGATGGCACAGGGCATAAACAAGGTCGATGCCGCGATAGTAGGCATGGGCAACAATTTTGAAATGAGCGTGCTGACGACTTTTGCCCTGAAGCACGTAGGGGTGAAGCGAATCATCGCAAAGGTATCGAACGACATCCACGGGCGCATATTGTCGCAGATAGGCGCCGACGAGATAATATGGCCCGAGCAAGAAAGCGCGATGCGCCTGGCGAACCGCCTGCTGAAGCCGACTATAATCGACTCGCTGGAGTTGGCCGAGGGCCACAGCATAGCCCAGGTGACCGCGCCGAAGCGCCTGGTGGGCAAAACCCTGCGGGCAATCGACCCGCGCAACAAGTACAAGATCAACATTGTCGCCCTTAAGCGCCCCATTCCGGGAAAGAAGGACCAGTACGCAATCAACGATGTTCCCTCCGCGGACGACACCTTGCAGGGAGGCGATTTGCTCTTCGTTGTGGGCGCCGACAAAGATATTGCCGACTTTTCACGCAAGGGTTGACGTGGTAGGGACGGCGACCATCAACATTGCCGCGTTGCGTTGCCCGAGGATTTCGAGCAAGTCCAGGCGCATCCCGTGTCCGGCGCCGGCACTGTGAGGGGGCAGGATTTTGCAGAGGGACGTTCAGGAATTCATCAATCGCCTCAAGAGCCGCGGCCAGAGGCTCACCAGGCAGAGAAAGAAGATAGTGGAAAAGGTCTTCTCTACGCACGGACATTTCTCCGCCGAGGACCTGCTGGGTGAGTTGCGCAAGGACGGTTACCGCGCCTCAAGGGCCACCGTTTATCGTACGCTGGCCCTTCTGACCGACTGCAACCTCTTGGAAGCGATAGACTTCGGGCAGAACTGCCAACTCTACGAGCATGTGCTGGGCCATCGACACCATGACCATCTCATCTGCATGAAATGCGGCCGCGTCGTCGAGTTCAGCAACGACGTCCTTGAAAATCTGCAGAACGAGATATCGCGCAGTATGGATTTCAAGCCGATTTCACACTCGCTCAAGATATACGGCATTTGCTCCAAGTGCAAACGGAAGCGGTAGATGTTCCGGCTCAGTAACCTTTATCCGATTCGTTTCGTCGTCTGTCAGACCAAGGAGAAAGACATGTTCATCAGCAAGCCCGTACTCGCATGCCTCGCGGCGGCAATGCTGGCCGGCGCGGCCTTCGCGTTCAGTTTCAACGACCCGCAGCCCTTGACGGCCGAGGACGCAAAAGCGCCTGTGCTGAAGATAGCGGTGGTCAACGTAGCCGAGGTCATCAAGAAGATGAAGAACCGTGAGACCAGGCAGGAAGAACTGGACATCGAGATGGAAAAATTGAAAGCGTCCATCTCAAAGAAGACCGCCGAGGCAAAGGCCCTTGCCGAGGAAGTGGATGCGATGAAACATGACGACCCCGACAGGACCGAAAAGGAACAGGCCCTTGCCCGCTTGCAGGCGGAGACAGAACTGGAATTCAAGAAAGGCCGGGCCAGGCTGCTCAAGCGCCAGCTGCGCGACCGCAGGGAACTCTACGGTATCATGCGGGATGCCGTTACCAAGTACGCCGCGGACAACGGCTTCGCGCTGGTGCTCAAGATAGACGACAAGCGTATCGGCGATAATCCCGTGACACAGGGGCGCGACATCGATACGCGCACCGTCCTTTACAAGGGAAGCGCGGTGACGGACATCACGGACGCCGTAATCAAGGCGCTCAACAGTAAGGCGTTTCGCCGGTGACTGTCACCGCGCCGGGAGTTCCTTTATCCAATCAAAAAGCGATAGGATTCTTGCATGCTCCTAACAGGTAAGGCGCTCCAGCCGGAAAGATGAAGATACTCGGGATAGATCCAGGACTTGTCAGGACCGGCTACGGCCTGATACGTTCCGAAAGAGGCCGGGTGGACATCGTTGAGGCGGGCTTCATTGCAAGCCCCGCGGGGGAGAAATCTTCCCTCGAGAAACGCCTGCAGATGATACACGAAGGCGTGCGAGAGATTATCGGGCGCGCAAGGCCCGACGCCGTCGCCGTGGAGCAACTCTACTCGCATTACGCCCATCCCCGCACGGCGATAATGATGGGCCACGCGCGGGGCGTCATGTTTCTGGCGGCGGCCGAGTGTGGAGTGCCGGTGGTCGGTTACTCCGCCACGCAGGTCAAGAAGTCGCTCACCGGGAACGGCAGGGCCGGCAAGGGCCAGGTGCAGCGCATGGTGAAAAACGTGCTGGGGCTGAAGGAGCAGCCCTCGCCCAGCGACGTCGCCGACGCGCTCGCGGTGGCGTTGTGCCATTCAAACCATTCCACTCGAAGGTCAAAATGATTTCCAGAGTCTCCGGAAAACTCATCTCCGTAAGCGAGACCGTGGCGGAGGTCGAAATGGACGGCCTCACCTACGAGATACTCATACCGGAGATACTCAACAAGAAACTGCTCACGCTGCTCAATACCGACGTGTCATTTTATACATATCACTACCTCGAAGGCGGTGTGGGCGGGGGCAACATTACGCCGCGCCTGGTGGGGTTCCTGGACAGGGTGGACAGGGAGTTCTTCGAACTGTTCATCACCGTGCAGGGCGTGGGCGTGCGAAAGGCCGTGAAGGCCCTTACGGTCTCCATTGACCGCATCGCGGCGGCCATAGAGTCGCGCGACCTGGGCGCCCTCGTGGCGCTGCCGGGCATAGGCCGCCGCGCGTCGGAAAAGATAGTCGCCGAACTCAAGGGCAAATGCGTAAAATTCGCCCTGAAAAAACGCCCCGGCGAAGAGGGGACGGAGGCGGCGCGTGCGCCGGACCTGCGCGATGAAGTGCTGGACGTCTTGTTGCAGTTGCAGTACAAACCGCTCGAGGCCGACCGCATGATACAACAGGCACTGGCCGAGCAGCCCGATGCGGACACGGCCGAGCAACTGCTCAACGTGATATTCAGGATGAAAAAAGCCGTCACCTGACACACGGGACGAGATATGGCAGTAGAAAGGGTAATCGACGGACAACCGCTCGACGAAAGCGAGGAAGGGGTGAACTACACCCTCCGGCCGCGCAGTTTCGACGAGTTCATCGGCCAGGCCACCCTTATCGAAAAGGCGACCATCGCCGTAAAGGCCGCGAAGAAGCGCAACGAGCAGGTAGAGCACATACTCTTCCACGGTCCGCCGGGACTGGGCAAGACCTCGCTGGCGCACATAATGGCGCACGAGATGGGCACCAATATCTTCTCGACCTCCGGACCGGCCCTGGCCAGGGCCGGCGACCTGATGGGCATACTCACCAATCTGGAGTTCGGGGACATACTTTTCATCGACGAGATACACCGCCTCTCGGCCACGGTCGAGGAACTGATTTACCCGGCGATGGAGGACTGCAAGGTCGATTTCGTCGTTGACAAGGGCGCGTACGCGAAGACCATAAAGATACCGTTGAGGCCTTTCACGCTGGTGGGCGCCACCACGAGGGCCGGCATGCTCAGCGCGCCGCTGCGCGAGCGTTTCGGCATGACGTTCCATGTCGATTTCTACTCCGAAGAGGAACTGCGGCAGGTTATCCGAAGGGCCGCGGGACTTCTCCGGGTGCAGATAGACGAAGACGCCGTGGGCTTGATAGCCCGCTGTTCGCGAGGCACGCCGCGCGTGGCAAACAGGCTGCTGCGGCGGGTCAGGGACTTCGCCCAGGTCAAGTCCGACGGAATCGT
>QNCA01000136.1 GCA_003644325.1 Planctomycetota bacterium | reverse complement strand
TCGATCCTCCGTCCCGAAGTAGTCCCTTTCCTCCTCTCCAACGTCGCCGAACTCGCCGCCGGTCTCCTCGAACAGGTCCTCACGGCTGATCTCGATATCGGGCGGCCTGAAGGGAACAACCTGCCTCAGGAGGTCCTGCACCGGGTATATTATGAGGCGTTTCGTCTCTTCGGCGCCCTTCTTGGTAATCAGTATCGCCTCGTCCCGTATCACGTACGTGTATTCTCCAGTATCGTCCGGAATCCTCTCCAGGGCTATCTCGATGGCGGTCCTCAAGTTCGTCTCGACAGGGCGGTCGATGTCTATCTTCTTATCGCCCAGTTCCACCAGGGCGTCGGGGTGAATGACGATAGGCACTATGTTGCCGAACTGCTTCATAATGGTTTTCATCGCATCGGGGAACTTCTGCGACTCGATGCGGAGCAGGCGCACGGTCACCTGTTCGAGTTTTTTTTCTATGTTCTCTTGCTCCGGGGTCCGCTCAAAGACGTTTTGCTCACGTTTCGAGCGCTCGCAGCGCAACACCGTCATATTCCGCCACCACTCCCTGTCGGGATAATTCATTATGCCCGCGACCGGCAGGGCAGCCTCTTCCATTTTCATGAACGAATTACGCCAGGCCATATCGGTGCGCAGACGTATGCGTTCGCGTTCAAAGTTGATTCTCTCGCGCACTATGATCTTTTCCAGCCTCATGGCCTCGCTGTTGGCGGGGTCTTTCAGCAGGGCGCGGCGCGTGAAACTGAGGGCTTCAACGAAGTCCTTCCTTTCCAAACTCTGACGCGCCAAGGCCAGCAACTCCTCCGCCATGCGCCGTCGATAGTCGGCCTGCTTGCGCAACTCCTCGGCGAGCGCCTGCTCGGCCGCCTTGCGCTGCTCCGCCTCGCGCGCCCTGACGAAGACATCGCGCTGGATCCTGGCAGACTCCAGGAGCGCCTGCGCCCTGTCGCGCTCCTCCGTGAAGTCCAGCAGGTAGAGTTCCGAGGCCCACTTGATAAGGCCCAGCGCCTCCTCGAGGCTGCTTACGGCATCCTCGAACTTTCCTTGCTGAAAGAATACTTCCCCCTGACTGATGGTGGCGGCAACCTCGTGGCGGATAAGTTGAATCTGCGCCTCGACCTTCTTGACCCTCAGGGCCACGTCGGGGGCGCCGGCGGGAGCGGCCTCACCGAGAGCAATCTTCACCTCGGCCAGCGCCTGGGCCGCCTCGGTGTAAGAGGGGTCCAGTTCAAGCGCACGCTCGAACTGCTCCCCTGCCCTTTCCAGGTCATTTGCCCGGCGGGCCAGCATGCCTTCCTTGTATGCCTGGCGCGCTTCCTGCTCCTTCGCCTCTTTCTCTATCTCGGCCAGGTCGCCGGGCCCGGCGGAAGCGGGGGGTGGGCCTTCGGTCACCTCTGCCTCGACCTTCTTGACCTGCTGACGGTCTATCTGCTGACACCCCGCAAAGACAACCAGCGCCAGACAAGCAACAAACGTTAGAAAAACGGATATGCGATACATCGGTTTACCTCACGGCAAAAACGTCCGGGAAAAACCCTTTTCTCCGAAGGGCGCTTGCCGCCTCCTCAGGGCCTCGGTTCCGCCGGGAACCGGGCGATAAGGCGGCGGATATTTTCGGTGTGACCAACTATCAGCAATCCCCTGCTCACCATGACGGCGCCTCTGCCTGGCTTTTACCCGCTTCCCGGGCGCCCGCAACCGCCGCACGAAGGCTACTCCGTCGTGAGCAGTATGTCGGTGTCGCGTATTTCATACCTGACGGTCTTAGTAATCTCCTTGTCCAACACGCGAAGACGGTCGTTGAACGCATCCACGGCCTTGGGCATCAAATCGCTGAGTTGAACGTTGTCATCGTCGAGCCTCACGCTGAAATCGATGCCGTCAAGACCCTCTATGCTTTTGACGGAGCGATCGACGACTATTTCCACGTCGAAGTCGGTCTTAACCTTTTCGACGAAGTCACCAATATTCTCGTACCGCGGGTTCTTGTCGGACATGACAATGTTCCGATACAATTTCTTTTTGAACTCGGCCTCCGCGCCGCGGGGAGCGGGTTCAACCGTAGGCTTGACGTACTTGCTCTTCACTGTTACGGGGGCCTCCAGGAGTTTGGGGTCCTCGGTGATGTGTTCGTCCCGGTACTGCACAAGTACCAGAATATCCATGCCGAGGTCGTCCTTGCTCAGGAGGCTGATTACCGGTCCCCGGCCGTAAGTTATCGCGTCGCCCAGCGACACCAGCCCGGGTCTTGTGTTCCTGGCAAAAACGCCCTTCTCATGTTTTTCCATTACATCACTTCTGATTACGCGAATCAATTCCTCCACCTTGTCTTCGGCCGTTGGGTTATAGCCCGTTATGTCAACCTTGTACGGCCCGGAGGTATAGTTCTCTTCTACACCGCCGGCCCTCTTTGAATACTCCGCAAAGTAAGATACCCTGTTCTGGTTGATGCCGTGCGGGTCGATTTGCAGTACCAGCGATTCGTCGTTATTTATCTCTTCGGTGAACGGGTACGGGATGAGTTTAATCGGCTCCTTATCAGGCGCCGGCTGGTATTGATACCTCTTGACCACCCGACCAAAAGCGTCCTTCATTTTCTTGCCTTTTCCGCCCGGATAAGTCCTGACCGCCCGCCAAAGGAGGTTGGTGATGAAGTTGTCGTCGTAATCGAACGTCGCCCCGCCCAGGTCAAGGCCGCCGGAGACGGCGGCGAGTTCCTCCAGTGCGTACTTTGTGAATTTTTCTATTATCCGCTTGTTATCACCTATCGGGTTGAGCGGGTCCTCAGTCCAGACCAGTATCTTTCCCTTGCCATCCCTCTTGCTTTCCCCCACATCCTGGAAGGCGCCGCCGGTTCTCCTGTTCCAGACGGCCATCTCCAGCTCAATCCTGCTGATGGTTCCGCTTGTGGTGATGACAAACCGCTTCGTCTGAATGATATTTATGAGGCGGAAAGTGGTGTCGCCTATCTTTTCGCCCGGCCCCAACGGCTGCAGCGGGGTTTTCTTGCCGGTTGCGAGGTCGACCACGGTCAAGGTTACTTTTCTGCCGCCCCAGGTCGGAGAAACTTTAACGGACCACGGCGATTTCGTCACCACCTTCAAGACTTCCTCGTCGGTGTTGGTCAACGCGGCCTTCGGCGGGACTTCCTCGGGCACGAGTTCCGGACCGGCTTCTTGGGTGCCCAGTTTTTCAGCGTTCAAGAAAGGCACGGTGGCGGACACGTCCGCCTTGTAGTAAAGTTCGGTGACGCCATTGATGTCACGCCTGTCCTCCAGGACAAACACGCCCTCCTCTCCCGAGGGTCGAGCGGTGGAGGGCTTTTCCTCCCACCGTATCTCGCCGGCGCCCGGACGCTTCTCGCCCCGATAAATCTCCACCTTTATCTTCTCGGGGGGCAGATGAGGATACATCGCTTCCGACTTTGAGAGAGCGCTTATCCTGGTAATCCGCTTGTCCAGGTCCTCCAGCCGCACGGTCAGTTTTACCCTGTTGTAACCGGGCTCGGCGGTCAGGCGGGCGGCGCCGATGAAGAAGGCGTCTTCCTTGCTCTTCGGCAGAACTATAACGGGGTATGGATTAAAGCACCATCCCCGAAGTTCCTGCAACCTGGCCGGCTTGACCGTCAGTCTCTCGTGTTCCTCGGCCAGATTAACCGGCTCAGGCACATCCACGTATTCACCCTGTTTCTCCTTGAGCCAGTTGTGGTATTCCGTGGTGAGATTGCTTATTTCCTCAAGCGAGACGGACGGCACCCTGATTATGCTGATGATGAGTACGAGGAGGAATACCAGAAAGCCGGCAATTGCAAGGATTATTTCAATGTTCTTTGCAATCGGGTTGGGTTTGCCTGTTGCCATTACTTACTCCGGAATTCTCGCTGGCCGCGCCGCACACACAACTCTACGCAATGCTCGCAATTGCCATGCCGATAAAACGCCCACGGGCTCCTGTAACTCAGAAGCGAAATACAACTTACAGTCCCATCCGAGGCGCTCCTTCCTTTGCCCGCCATAACCCGTAGCATCTTTCTACATCTGTAGCATATCTCAACGAGCATGTCAAGATTGCTACTCAAATCTTATCCTGGGAATTTCCGCCTCCCGCACAAGGTCTAAAACTTTTACCACGGCCTCCCACCGAATGTCATCTTCGCACGCTATGGAAACTCCCGCGTCCGGCGACAGCGCTCCTCCGGCGAGGTTTCGGTCGCGATAATTCCGCAGTTCCTTCAGCACCGGGCCCAGTGAATCCAGACCGTATCTCTCACGGCTAGGTCCCGCGACTACCACTCCCCCCTCGGCCCTCATTATGTGCAGTTCAAGCTCCTCCACCAGCGCTATTCCCGCACCCTCGCGCTTCTTCGCCGCAAACGCCGGTATCTTGCGCTCGGGCGCAACAAATTTTGTCGTCACCATAAAGAATATCAGCAGCAGAAACACCACGTCTATCATCGGCGTCAGTTTCAGTTCAATCGAAGAATCGCCTCTCGCGCGTCGTTTCTTCATTCATTCCTCCTCCCGGGACAACAAGGGGTTCACGGCAAAACCCACCTTCTCAGCGCCGGCATCCCTGCACAACTTGTGCACCGCACGCACGCGCCGGTACTCCACGCGTCCGTCCGCCCGGATTATCACCTCGCCGTCGGGATATATCCTGCGGAAATTCCGCAACCTGCCGAACAGGCGCTCCATGTCACTGTCCGACTCGGGCGCGTAAACCGCGCCCTGGTAGGTGTAAACGACAGCCTTGCCACGACCCGTGTCCGCAAACCTTACATTGATGACGAACCTGTGCGAAACGTCCGGGCTTTCCATGCGGTCGGCGTTCCGCGCGTATGCCAGGCTCAGGATGTCGGTCTCGGCGCTCTTGAACTTCGAGGCCACCAGGAAAAACACTATCAGCAGCATCACGACGTCGATCATCGGCGTCATGTTCAATCGCACCTCCGGTCGTTTGCCTTGTCGTTTATGCATGCTTCCCCGTGCGTGCCGATTCCGTATGCGGGCCTTCATTTTCGCCGCGACGCTCGCGGAAACGCCCGAACATCTCCGTGCTTACCGCTCTCAGTTCAGCCACGATGTACGCCAGCCGATTGCGGAAATAAAAGAAGAAACTCATCGCCGGAATCGCTATCGCCAGGCCGAACAGCGTCGTCCACAGCGCGTTTCCTATGCCCTCGGCCAACTGCGACGGTTGGGGGTTCTCCGTGCCCGCTATCACGTCGAACGCCATCACCATGCCCACCACGGTACCCAGCAGCCCGAGCATCGGCGAGATGGAGCCGATGAGGTTCAGCCAGGATATGCGGTT
>QNCA01000135.1 GCA_003644325.1 Planctomycetota bacterium | reverse complement strand
GCTGTGCGTTTACTTCGGCCTGTTTGCGCTGATGACAAACCTGGCCGTAAAGCGCCTGCGTGTGCCGTTGATGCTCGCGGCGCCGGTGGCCTGGGTGGCGTGCGAGTACCTGCGGGCCTTCGTCCTGACGGGCTTTCCGTGGCTCTTTCTCGCCCACACCCAGTATGCGTTTCTGCCCCTCATTCAGATATCCGACATCACCGGAGCATACGGCGTATCATTCGTCATCGTGCTCGTTAACGCCTTCATCGCCGAGGTCGTCCTACGCTTCATTGCCAGGAAGCGCTATAGAAAACTCGATGCGCGGGGTCTCCTGCCGAGGGCGATATGCCTTGCAGCCGTGTTTGCGCTTGTCCTGGTGTACGGTTTTGCGCGCTTGGGCGCGATACGCGGCAAGATGAAGGAAGGACCGAGGGTCCTGCTCATACAGCCGAATGTCGCTCAGTATCTCAAGCGGGAAAGGGAATCAAGGAGGACACTGACCGGGGACATCGAAACGCTGACCGATACGGCCCTGGAAAAGGCGCGAAAGGAAAATAGGGAGCCGGACATGATCGTCTGGCCGGAGACGATGATTCAGCCGGGCCCGGACTGCTCGCCGGATTGCACGGCGGGGTGGTCGCGGAAGGTCCGCGAGCGCGGCTGTCATTTCCTGGCGGGGGGCACGTATGTAAGGAACGAGCCGCACGTATACCGCTACTGGAACCCTCGGACGAATCAGTGGGAAGAACACGAGGACGACGTCACCGACTGGCACAACAGCGCGTACTTCTTCACCGCGGACGGCAAACTGGAAGGGCGGTACGACAAGATACACCTTGTGCCGTTCGGAGAGTTCGTCCCCTTGGGAAACATATTTCCTTTCATGGACGATGTTATTTTGCAAAGCGCCGGCTTCGTGCGGGACCTGAAAGGCGGCGAGGGGATAACATTCTTTGAGATGACGGACGCGGGCGGCAACCCCTATACGTTCTCGACCCCGATATGCTATGAAGTGGGCTTTCCCGACCTTTTCGCGTCTTTCGTGGAGGAGGGCGGCGAAAAGAAAGCGGACTTTATCGTGAACATATCGAACGACGGCTGGTTCCACGAAAGCGCGGAGCTGGAGCAGACGACGGCGATGGCCGCGTTCCGCGCGGTCGAGAACAGGGTGGGCGTAATCCGCGCGACCAACACCGGCATCTCCGCGTTCATCAGGCCGGACGGTTTCTTCTCATGGGAAAACGACGTCTTGAAGGATGAGCATGGCCGGATGAAATCCGTGCAGGGCTTTCTCCTCCGTCGCGTTTACGTCTGCGACGACCTCTCCATCTACTCCCGCGTGAAAGACGTGTTTGCCATTGTAATGCTGGCTCTGTCGGGCGCGGCGCTGCTCGCCTCGTTCATACTGCGCGGTTCGAGCAAGGCACGGAACTCCCGCACGCATCCCCGATAAGCGGCGTATCATTTCCTCTTGCGGCGTTTCCCGCGGGATTTGCGAGCGGGTTCACCGGAATCGCCCAGACGCTCGTAAAGATCGGCGTACATGTCGTTGAAGTAATGATACCGGTAGAGATATTTGGGGATGTGGTTTTTCACCTGCGTGAGCACCACGCCAAGCACCTTGGCGTTGGCCTGATACATGAGGCTGATGGCGTGTTCGACGCTTTCGCGCTGCGTGGAGCCGGCCTTTACGACTATTATGACGGCGTCGCACATGGCCCCCAAGACCATGGGGTCGGTGGTGGACAGCGTGGGCGAGGTGTCGATGAGCACGAAATCAAACATTTCGCGCACATCGGCGATGACCTTTTTCATGGCCGGGGTTTCCAGCAACTCGGTGGCGTTGTGCTGACCGTGGCGCGTCGGCAATACGGCGAGGTTGTCCTGTTCGGAATATACCAGGGCGTCGGCCAGTTCGCACTTCCCGGTAAGGACGTCTTCCAGGCTGTATTCACAATCGACGAGGACGTGTTCCTTGATCTTCGGCCTGCGGAGATCGCAGTCCATAAGCAGCGTGTGACGGTTTTCGTGCTGGGACAGGAAGCGCGCGGTATTCACGACGGTGTGTGTCTTGCCCTCTTTGTGGTGCGCGCTGGAAAAGACCAGCGTCTTTACACTCCTGTCAACCTGCAACACCTGCAGGTTGGCGCGAATCTCACGGAATTTCTCGCCGATTTCACTTGAGTGAGAAAAGGAACACTCGGGGGAGAACTGAAATCTTTCCACGCGCCGTATCGTCCTGCGGAATTCTTCCATATCGGTTTCGGTCGACGGCAGTGAATGCGGCTCGACAACGGTCCCGGCAGCGGCGCCGGAGCCGGATGGTCGATGCTCCTTTTGCAGGTCGAGCGCCGTGCTTATGAGATTGTTCAGTTTGCCCAGGCTTTCATTGCTCATGTTATGGACCTTCCTCCGCGGCAAATACTCCGGGGGCTATATCAATTTCCGGCGCGTCCGGGGCGGCGGCATCCGTCGATTCCGCCTGCGTTTCGTCCCCAAACGGTATGGTGGCCCGCCAGTTGGAAAACATACCCGGGAAGCACTGGTGTTTACAATAACCGGCAGCGGGAGTTTCCCTGCCCAATTGTTTGTCCAGGAAATCACTCGTCTCTTCGTCGAGGAAGAACGATATCGCAAGGACGGTCACAAGCGCCGTGACGAGCGCGCAGTTGAGCGCGCCGCGCACACTGAATGTCTTCCTGACTTTCACGCCTTTGTCCTTTTTGAAGAAGTGCGGTATGGCGCCGAGCACCGGCAGACCGAGGTGGCGCTTGACGTCGGCAATGCCGCGGATGGAGCGGTCCGCATATTCGACAAAGAACAGCAATACCGCGGCCCCCGCCCCGCCCAGCAGCAGGCCCAGGAGTATGAGCAGGCGCCGGTTGGGCCTGATCGGGCTGAGCGGCAGAGCGGTGGGGTCGGGCTTCTCAAACCTCATGCCTTCCTCGCTGTCAACTTCCAGCGCACGGGTAATCTCCGCCCCGGACTTGCGCTCGAGCAGGTCTTGCAGCCGTCTCCTGTCCTGAAGGAGTTCCCTGGCGAGTTTGGAATGTTCGGCGACCAGGTCGGGCAGTCGCAGGGCACGCCGGCGATAGTACTCCATGTTTTTGGCGGCCTCTTCCTCCCGTGTCTTGAGACCGGCCAGTTCGCCGTCCACCTGTCCCAGCCGGCTCTGTATTTCGTCATAGCGGGGGTTTTTGACGCGCTCGACGCGTGTGACCTCGAGTTCGTTGGAGTTGTCCAGCATTCCCTTCAGGCGCTCGATTTTCGCGGTAATCTTCTTCACGTGGGGATGCTTGTCCGTCATCGTCTCCAGCAATTTGGCGCGTTCGATCTCGGCTGCATGCAGTTCGTCCTTCAGCCGTGCCACGTGTTCCGGCATTGACTCTATGACCGAGCCGTTGATGAATTCCGGTGTGGCTTTCAACTGCCCGTACAGGCTCCTGCGCTCCGCCGTCAATTCTTTTACTTTCTGCAGGATGTCGCCGTGCTTTTTCTTGTAATCACGGTACTGCGCTACGATGTAGGGCGCGGATACGTCGAATCGCGTCGCCGTGCTCTCGCGCACCAGGATGTCGTTGAACTCTTCGGAAGCGAGTTCGCCGGGGGAAACATCGAGGATGTGCAAACTCTGGTAACCCTTGAGCGCGTTTTCTTTTTCTTTGACACGTTGCTCGTACTCGAGGATTTTCTCGTCAAGTATCTCCGCGGTGCTCAGCACTTCCCGCTTCTTTATCGCCAGGTTCTCGGACTCGAGTCGGAGCAGCACCTCGTCCACGACGTCCTTGCATAGTTGCGGATTGCGGGATTCAAAAGAAGCGGAGACGCTGTTGCCGTGGATGCCGACCCTGAGTCCCCTGAGAAACCGTTCCACTGTTTCATCGAGACGCATCTGTTGATCCAGGTCGCGGTTCCTGCCTGCCTGGCACAGCAGGCGCAGTTCTTCGTTTTCGGGTTGCCTTTCGCTGCGCTTTAGCAGGCGCTGAAATTCCGCTTCCTGCCCGGCGATTGCGTCCATGCGTTCCTCGGCCCGGCGAATCTTCTTCTGTAACTCGGCTATCTGTCCTTCGCAGATATTCTTGTCTTTCCCAAGGTCTTCCAGGCTCATGGCCAGCCGCCGTTTTTCGTAGTCGTCCGGCATGTTCTCTATCTGCGCCTTGAGGGCGGCAATTCTCTTATTTACGCGGCCCAGGCGGTATTCGAGAATCATGCGCTTGTCGGTCAGTATTTCCAGCCGCCTGTTTTGTACGATTGCCGAGTCCGGGAATTGCGCGGAGACGTAATCTATGCTGGCGATAAGATTAATCATGCCGCTGCGGCTGGTTATTCGCTTGACGCTTGTGTTGATTCGCTTACCCAGATCGGACGTGGTGGACAGGTTGCCCAGCAGGGGTTTGTTGGTTTTGTTGTCAAGCACGACGACGTAGTTATCGGCTCTATAGACCTCGTCCGCAATAACAAAGGCATAGATTGCGATACAGAGCGGTATGCCTATTACCGGGATGATGATGAACTTCTTCCGCTGGAAGATTACGCGGACGTAATCCCGGAACGTGGACTTGATGGAAGAGCCATCCATGGCCGTTGTCGTCCTCCCCTATTCAAGGAGATTCCCCTCATTCTGCTGATGCACGAGCATTCCTGTGCACCTTGAACTGAATATTCTATGGTGTTGCCGCGTCTTCCAGCCTGCCGTAGCCGTCTCTTCCAACGCGCCGGCCGTACTGGATGTCGCTTTCGATATCCTGGACGCGCTCGGCCTGGCCGATTATCTCGTCGATTACCTTGTTGATCTTGAAGTACAACGTTGTAGGCACGTAAACGATGTCGCCCGGTTTGAGCACAACGTCGTCGCGCAGGCTGCCCATGAGAATCGCGTCGCCGTCGACGGTCACGTAGGAGGGCCTGTCCCGCTCGTCGGGTGTAATGATGTACACCCTGTCTTTCTTGGCGCCCGGCCCCCATATGTTTGCCCTTATGAGCGCCTCGCGCACCGTGATGTCCTGAAGCCCCATGAAGTACTTGCCCTTTCTCCCCACCGCGCCCAGCATGAAGTAACACCGGCTGCGGCTTACAAGCACCTTCACGTGAACCTGAGCGCGGCCGACGACCAGGTCATCAAGAACGTCGCGTATGCGGGCCTCGGCCTGTCTGGTGGTAAGGCCGCCGACACGCACCCGCCTGTAAATCGTAGGCACCTCGAACGTACCGTCCGCCTCGACCCGGAAATTGCCGCTGAACTCGATATGGTCGGCGACGTCAACCTCTATCACGTCGCGCACTCCAATAAGATAGTCCAGTTCGGCGTTGGAGATTCCTACAGGATTTGCGGC
>QNCA01000134.1 GCA_003644325.1 Planctomycetota bacterium | reverse complement strand
CGGGCGCGGTGCTCATGATTATCGCTTACTACATCGGGGTGTTCGTGGTCGGAGCGGCATTCGCCGGAACTATCGCCGCGCTGCTTTGCGGGGCCAACGCGGAAAACCTCTACCTCGAGGCGCTCATACCGGCCGCCGTGGTCGGCGGAGTGCTGGCGCTTATCATACAGAAATTCCTGATTATCATGACCACCTCGTTCACCGGCGCCGCGGCCGTAACCGCCGGAGCGTATTATTTCATCTGGGGCGCCGCGGAGTTTGAGAGCCTCGCACATGCCGAGGCCTCGGTGCCCTCGAAACTGCCGCTGACCGAAGCCGGACACATTGCCTTCAATGCGCTTCTGCGCGAAGGCGTGACCATCTTCCAGAATAACGCGCACATCGGCATTGCCATGGTATGGCTTCTCGCACTGGGCGTGATTGGCATGATTGTGCAGTATTTCTTCACTGCGAGGAGAAAAAAGAAGGCGCCCGACCCGGCGCAGGCCCCGGCATAGGCGCCGGACGCCGGATAAAGCGGGGGATCTTGGGTAACTGCCTGGCGCGGTGACAGTCACCATCTACGATCCGCCCCCGATACATCGGGGACGGCTCCGTAATGGTGACAGTCACCGGCGCGGCCCTTCCAGAATTCTTACGTGCTCCGGCGGGCCGCCCCTGCTTCCGTTTCAGTATTTGGTCAACTCCGTTCCGTCTCCGGCCGCCTTCAGTTGAAAGGGTCTGGTCGCCGGCTTACCGTCCGCGCCGTCCAGCCTGTAGAGACGCCCCTTGCGTCCTTCTATCTCGGCCGTGCCCCCGGCGTCCGAGGCAACGGTTGCAACCTTCCTCCATTCCTTGCCGGTCCACGTCCTGAGCAGGTATTGCGCGTCGGCGTCGAGACCGTCCATGCGGCAGGTGAGCGCGGCCCGCGAGGGGTCGTCTTCGCCGGTGACCATTTCCAGGGCCTTTCCCTCCTTCGTTATGACCACGGTGCGCAGTGACTTCGTGCCCTCTTTCGGAATCCCCGCCGTCACACAGAAAAGGAAATCGCTCCGGCAGCCGACGTCCTTGAACGTCGCGGTTCCTTTCTCGTCCGCCGCGGCTTTTGCGACGGGTCGCCACTCGTTTGAGTTCCATACGTTGAGGTAGAGCGCCTGTCCGGCGAATTCCGCGCCTGCCTCGAGTGAATAGTCCGTGGTCGGCGTGTAAGAAGCCGTTAAATCCTGAATGGCGCCGTTGGGTTCGCGCAGGTACACCTTTGCCACTTCGCTGTCCTGGTACCTGTCGAAATCGGGTTTCCCCTTCCGATACTCGCAGCCCATGAACGACAGCACTTTCTCCCCGTCAAAGGCTACGTTCCACGCGTGGTTGCCGTCGATCTTCGGCCAGGCCGGCGTAGATACATAGCCGTTGGGCACTCCCACCGAGCGCAGCATCGCCGAGGCAAAATTGGACTTTCCCTCGCAGCGGGCCTGGCTGGTGGCGAACATCATGCGCAGGTCCTGGTCTTCCCAGCGCATGTCTTTCCGATATATTACCAGGCATGAACAGATGAGATTGACCTGGTGTACGACGTCCTCGATGTTGGCGAGGTTCTTGACGTAAGGCTCGAGCGCCCTGAACATGTGCGCCCGCAGTCCCGGGGCGAGCGGCGCCTCCGTGTGCCTGTATTCCAGGACGAACCGGCGGAACCTATCCTCGGGCAAGTTTCGTGACCACGGGAATGTATGGCGGGCCTTGTATGCGTAATGAACGATCTCGTAGAGGTCCTCCGCGTGGAGTTGCTGCGCGTCGTAGTACATGTAATAAGTCTTCTTGTCACCGTCACGGCGGATGCACACGTAAGCGTGTTTCTCCATCCTGCCCAGCAGCCAGTACGCGCCCTGCTTTTCTTCTTCGGTCTGCAACATTTGCACGGCGCGAATCAATTCGTGCGCGTTCCGACCCGCGCGCAGGAGAGTCCGCTCTATTCCCTCCTTGCACTCAGGCGACACGATACCGGTCAGCCCATCCAGAAATTCCTCGACGGTGATTTCATTCGTTTCAGCGCCTTCGGGCGGGGATACTCTTTCAAGGGGCCGGAAGAGCCTCTCGAGCACGGCGTAATGTTCCGCGGGCACGGCGCGCTCAAAGAGCAGTTTGCCGTTCTTATAAACAAGCGCGTGGTGGTTGTGCCGGGGGTCAACGGCCAGTATGTAGATACTCTCGGTGAGATGCCGGTACAGGGACGCCTGAACGGGGTCGCGCGTGGCGTCCTTGAGAGCGCGCCTGTCGAATGAAACGCGCCTGACACCGGCGCGAAACGCTTCGCATTCGCTGTCGCCGCCGAAAAGCCTCTCCGCGACGTCCTTCCTTATTTCGTCGGGGATGTCCGGCGCCGCGGCATCGGGCGCAACCCCGACCTGCCCGGTACCCATACGGCCCCGTACGGGTATGGGTCGGGGCGCGCTCTTATATCCCGGCGAAAACAGGACCACAAGGCAGACCCCGACAATCGCCGGAATCTTTAAAAGGCCCTTTTCAAAACTCTTCACGGCGTTCTTCACTCCGCACCTCCCAGATGTGACACCGACACGATTAACCCAGCGGCTTCCTTGCGGCCCGTACGGGCCATTGCTCCATTGCTCGCCTGCCGACATCTTTGAAGCACATCCCCGTCTCTCCCGAAAGGCCCCTTAATCCCTGCAAGGCCGGCGGCTCAATCGTTCAGGATGTCTTCTTTCCTGTTTCGTTCGAGCACCTGGAACATCGGCAGGTACTTGTTGGGCATCTGCATGATGGTCGTGGCCACGGCCGTTGTATAAATCTTGCTGGGCTGCACCGCGTGGACGTTTCTGAGCGGCGGCAGGAACTTCTCGTCGGCGCGGTCGCCGTCCTGCAGGTTCGCCAGGCACCACGCGGTGTACTTGGTGTAGTAGTTTTTCCAGACCTCTCCGCCGATGTAATAGCATATCTGCGAGGAGTTCATATGCAGGAAGTTGGCGAAATTCTGATTGCTTACGTCGTAATAGGCATCCTGACTGGTTTTCTCTGCGATCTTCTTGATTGCAGCCGGCAGCAGCCGGCTGCGATAATCGCCCGCGGCCAGAAGCACGGCCAGATAGGAGGCCATCCTTGAGTCCGACGACCTGCTGCGCAGGTGTGACTCGTTGAACTTGAGCGCCTTGTTTACAACGCTCTTTTTCACGAAGAAGCCGGCGTGATTGGCGCTGCGCAACGCCGTCAGGTGCGATACCGTCACAATCATGTTGTGACCGCCCCGGTAGTCCTGGTACCAGCAGCCGCTCGGGTGCTGCCTTTCTTCCATGAACCGGACGGCGTTGCGGATTATCCCGCGCAGCTTGGTCTGCTCCTTCGCGTCCAGCCCCATCCCGAATATCTGGCTGAGGTACAGCAGCGCATAGGCGTGCCCGTACGCGGGCCTGTTGTCACCCCACTTGACATTGCTGGAATATATGTAGCCGTTCTTCTCCGCGTGCGTGACGATGAACATCGTCAGCCTGTCCATGGCATTCACGAACTCCTTGGGACCGGCCCCGGGACCCGCCCAGGACGCCAGCGACAGACCGGCCATGCAGGATATGGGCAGGGCATAACTGCCCGCCTCGTCCCAGATGCCCTGCTCGCCCTGGTTCCTGGCCATCCAGGTCAGGCATTTCTTTACCGCGTTGCGCACCTCGGGCGTGATTCGAACGAGATCGGGATCATCGTCCGGATCTCCGTTCTCAATCGCCACGCCGCCGCCGAAACCTCCCGTCGTCGCGGCGGCATTCAGTCCCGGTCCGCCGACGGCAAACACCAAAAGGAACATCAAGACACAAAGACCCACGACCTTGAATCCGATACGCATTTCAGCCTCCGTTAGAGTGAGAAAACAACAAAGGGAATCCCGCAAAAGCGAAGTATTGACACCGGTACAATCAAAGAGACATATCGCGATTCCGGTTTCAGGAGGGGCGTCGCTTCACGTCTAAGTTTCTTCGGTCTTCGGTCCCTTCTTCTTGAAACCTGAAACCTGAAACCTGTTTCGCGTTCCATTTACAATATCGTCGTCAACATTATACGAATCCGCCGCGGGAATGTGAAGTGTTTTTGCAACCTTGAGCGGGAAGGACCCCGGCGTCGTTTGGACTTGCTTTTGAGGGGCAGGCCGGTAAAATGTGCGCTTTTGCAACCGTGGCTGCCGCAGCGCGGCCCACGGCGCTTTTTTGACTTGCTGGAGAGCCAGGATGATTTTTTTAGCGGAAAACGTGCCTAAAGCCGTGCCGATGCGTGAGATTTTCTGGAACGTGCCGGGCTGGGTCGAGCCGGTTTTGTTCTTTGTATTCGTGCCTATCCTGCTTGCGGTCTTCCTTTACGGATTCTGGCGACGGTATCAATTGTGGCGCATGGGCCAGCCCGAGCGTGAGAAGCGCCTGGACCAGATAGGAAAACGCATCAAACTTACGCTCAAAGGTGTCTTCGCCTCAAAAACCATGTACAATGACATGTGGGCGGGCATCATACACGGTCTTATCTTCTTCGGCTTCTTCATATTATTCTTCTTCGGCGCGGTCCTCGACGCGATAAACCTGCACATCGGCGAGCACCTCCTGGGTACGCATCTCATACAGGGCGTTCCCTACCTCATTCAGTCCTTCATGCTCGAGATCGCCGGGTTCATGCTGCTTTTCGGCGTGATACTGGCCGCAATCAGGCGCTACATCGTGCGGCCGGCGCACCTGGAACAGTCCGCCGAGGCGGGCATTATCCTGCTGGCGCTTTTCCTCGTCTGCCTCACCGGCTTCGCCGTGGAGGGCTTTCGTCTCGGCGCGGACGAGCCGCAGTGGGCCGCATGGAGCATCGGCGGCAAGATTTCCGCCGATATTTTTTCCGGCATGGGCGTAACGAAAGACCTGATGTTCGGCTCGCACATGCTCATGTGGTGGATTCACATGCTCCTCTCCTTCGGCCTCGTCGCCTACATCGCATGGTCGAAACTGCGCCACATGTGCACCTCCGCCGCCAATATATTCCTCCAGTCGCTCCGCCCGCGCGGCGAGGTGCCGATCATCGAGGACATTGAGGAGCAGGAACGCTGGGGCAACAGCAAAATCGAGCACTTCACCTGGAAACAACTCCTCGACCTCGACGCCTGCACGCGCTGCGGCCGCTGCGAGGCCAACTGTCCCGCGCACCTGACCGAAAAACCGCTCAACCCGAAGAAGATAATCGGCGACATGAAAGGCCGGATGGAGACTATCCCGTCTCTGCCCAAACCAAAGGAGGGCGAAAACGTCGAAGAGTTCGACGACGGCAGGACGCCGCTGGTCGGCGGGGTAATCGAGGACGAGGCACTCTGGGCCTGCACCGGCTGCCTGGCCTGCCTGGAGCACTGCCCGGTGGAAATCCCCGTTGCG
>QNCA01000133.1 GCA_003644325.1 Planctomycetota bacterium | reverse complement strand
TCCCAGGGAAAAGCCGCTGAGCATACACGTCGCTTACGTGGGCGAGGTCTATCGCTACGTGGAGGAAATACCCCCGCTGGCCAGGCGGCTCATGGACAAGTACTGGCCGGGGCCGCTCACGATAGTGTTTCCGGGCAATGCGGGCGCGGGTGTCGGCATAAGATTTCCGGCGAACAAACTGGCGCAGGATTTCATCCGCCTGGCCGAGGTGCCGGTGGCCGCGCCCAGCGCGAACCTGGCGGGCTATCCCCCGCCGGAGAGTCCCGAGCAGGTGCTCAAGGCCCTGGACGGCAAGATAGACGTGCTGATAGACGCCGGGCGGACGCCTCTGAAACAGTCCAGCACGGTAGTGCGCGTAACACCCAAAGGCTGGCGGCTGCTGCGGGAAGGGATAATCACGCGGCAGATGATAGCGGCGCTGGAGGGGGAAACGGTGCTGTTTGTCTGTACGGGCAACTCCTGCCGCAGTCCAATGGCGGAGGCGCTCTACCGGAAGGCCCTGGCGGAAAAGACGGGCATAAAGCCGGGCGAACTGGAGAAAAAAGGCTACAGGGTGGTATCCACGGGCACGGCGGCGATACAGGGCGGCCGGGCCAGCGCGGCGGCGATAAGGGTAATGAGCGAATACGGCTGCGACATCAACAATCACCGGGCACAGCCGGTCCGCGCGGAGTTGGTGGAGAGCGCCGACAAGATATACGTCATGGCGGCGCTGCACAAGAAGATACTGGTGGAATGGATGCCCGCGCTGGAGAAGAAGGTGTTTCTGCTGGACCCGGACGGGCGCGATATCGAAGACCCGATAGGCGGGCCGCCGGACCAGTACCGGCGGTGCGCGGCAAGAATCCAGGGATGCATACAGAGAGTCATGGAGGAGTCATGAAAATAGCAACTGCATCGGATCACGCGGGCTACAGCGAGAAGGAGGAAGTCAAGAAACTCCTGACGAGCCTGGGCCATGAGGTGGTGGACTGCGGCACGGAGAGCGGCGAATCGGTCGATTACCCCGACTACGCGGCAAAGGCCGCCGAGAAGGTATCGAGCGGCGAGTGCGAACAGGCGGTGATGCTGTGCGGCACGGGGATAGGCATGGCAATGACCGCCAACAAGTTCAGAGGAGTGCGCGCGGCGGTCTGCTACAGCGAGTTCTCCACCGAGATGGCGCGGCGGCACAACAACGCCAACGCGCTCTGCCTCGGCGCCAGGTCGCTGAGCATGGACCAGATCAGGCGGTACGTGGACATCTTCCTCAAGACGCCGTTCGAAGGCGGGCGACACCTCCGACGCATAAACAAAATCCACGAGCACGAAAAGTGATGAACCGCGCCGGCAAGAACATAACAATCGGCCTGGCGCTGGGTCTGTTCGGCGTGGCCGGTGTGGCGATAATAATCGTACTCACCGCAGCCGGACCTTCCGCGGAGGATGTACTGGCGGAGGGAAAACTGCTGATGAAGCGGGCCGGCAGCGAGGAGGCCACTGCGAAAAAACTGGAGGCGGAAGGCAGGCACGAAGAAGCGAATGCCGCCTGGGCCGCGGCGCGCGAGAAGTACGACAGGGCGCTGTCGCTGTTCCGCGAAATATATTTCGACCGAAAACAGGAAGAGAGCACCACGCTGACCGCCGCCTATTACATGGGGCTTATCCTGTACTCGCGCGGCTCGGAACGGGACGTCGAAAGCGCGGTCTCCCTGTTGCAAGAGGTGGCCTCGGGCACGCGCGACCCGACGGAGCGCTTCGAGTCGTGCCGCGTCATAATGTCATACCTGTGGATAACGGAGAACTTCGACGGCATCCTGACCGTACTCCGTTTCATGCAAAGGGACCGGGAAACCCTGCTCTACCTGAACGAGCAGATGAGCATGGTAAAGAAGAGCGGCGAAGGAAGGGCCGCGCTGGACTTCTTCACGAAGGGCCGCCCGGCGCTGGGGATCGAGGCGAAAGACCTCAATCTGGAACAGTTCAGTTCCAACGACAAGAAGTACTGGAAGAGGAGGAGGCTGTACCGCAACGTGGCGGATACGGCCGTTGAAGGCAGGGTCGGCCCGGAGGCCGTCATGGCGCTGTTCAACTGGTGCTGCCGCAACGTGGTCACCACGGAGGCCGACGGGAGACGAAGTTTCGTGTCGTCGGCCAACCAGCGTCTGTACGCCGGGCACGGCACCGCGGAGGAGAGGGCGCTGGCGTTCTGCGCGCTGCTGGAAGCGCTGAACTACTGGACAAGGCCCGACGACAACAAGCGCATGGAGTACGAAGCCCTGGTGGTGAAGGCCGGCGGCAATACGCTGGTCGCCGCCTTCGACGGCAAGCAGACCTGCCTGTTTGACATGGACATGTGCCTGCCCGTCTGCGGCCCTGACGGGATGAGCATGGTGCCGCTGTCGGCGTTGCGAAGATCACGCGAGGGGGTGACGCTCAATACCGGCCTGGAAGGCGTATCCTACCCCTACACGGCGGAAGACATAAAGAACGGTCTCTACCTGGTTCCCTTCAATCCCGACGCGGCGGCGTTCAGGCAGGCGCTGCTGCTGCCCAACGATTTCGCGCCAGTGGCGCTCATTCACCGTCCAAAGGAAAACTACCGCCCGCTCTACGAGAACGTGGTTGTGAAATGCGAGAAAGCGGTGCGCAGGCACTTCTCGCGCAAGGTGAAGAAGTTTGACATCCCGTATAAAGACCCCGACGGCGGCACGCTGGATTTATGGAAGGCGCCCTTTGAACTGAACCGCCTTTCCATACTGAGCGGGATATTGAACGAAAAGGGAGGACCCGATTCGCAAGAGATAACTTCGCTCGAGCCGGAGGAGCGGAAGAGGCTGGACGAACTGGTTGCGCTGAACGAGGCGGTAGGGAAGCGCGTCGGGCCGCTGCAAGCAATGCGCGAAGACCAGATGAAGGGGAAATACAAAGCCGCCATCCGAAACTATAAAGACATGATAATAGAGAACCCCGGGAAAGCCGCCCAGAAGGAATTGCTCGACGACGCGAAATACTTCATGGGCCTGGCCCTGCTGGAGAGCGCCCGCCGGAGCGAAGAAAAAGACCGCCGGGCCGCCTTCGAAGAGGCGAAAAAGGCCCTGCAAACTTACCTGGAGACCTGCACCGGCCGGATGTGGTACGACAGCGCGCGGTATCACCTGGCGCTGGCCTACCTGGAACTGGGCGAGAAGGAAGAGGCACGCAATCAACTGGAAAAGGTGAAGGGAAGCCTGAATCTCCCCGCAAAAATCCTGATGCAGCGGTTCGACACTACAGCGGCAAACTAAATACCCGGGTATCTCACCGCCGAGAACGCCAAGAAAAATCAGCCACAGATAAACGCAGATACACGCTGATACTACCTTCTACTGACTACTGACTACCGACTACTGAATCCATCCACAGACCTGTCCGCTGCCTTGCAAGCATATACACATCCGTGTTATAATATAATATGAAAAGTGAGGTGCATCACCGGAAAATTCCAACGCCAGGAAACACGAACAATGGAAACCTATAATTTCACCGTCGTAATAGAAAAAGACGAAGACGGCCGGTACGTTGCGGTATGCCCGGCCTTACAGGGATGCTATACGGAAGGAACCACCGAAAAGGAATCTCTGGAACTCCTCGAAGACGCCATTAAACTCCACATCGAAGCACGGCGCGCCAATGGTGAACCCATCCACCAGGAAGTAGGCACTTCCAAAATCACGGTCACACTATGACGCCTCGTTTGCCCTCACTCACAGCCAGACAGATAACCCGCGTCCTGGAGAAGAAAGGATTTGCTCTCGAACGCTAGAGCGGCAGCCACGCCATCTACTATCATCCCGACGGACGTAGAACCACAGTGCCTATCCACAGCGGACGCAACCTCGGCCGTGGCCTTCTCCGTAAAATTATGAAAGATGCCGGCATTTCCATCGACGACCTCTAAACCTACTCCTTCATACCCGCTGCCAAGTCAATTTTCTCGCCATTATGGCCCGAAAACCGAAGGACACAAAAAACGGGGGGTAGTCGCTGCTGTCCACCCAATATGCAGACAACACTGGCAGTCAATACAAAAATAGTTACTACTACGTGAAACCACGTGGCCCAGATTTTGGGGAGTATTATATTTTTTGACTTTCACACCACATGCTCTTGAAATCTCCATCATATACAACAGCATAACGCCAAGTTAGGCATTTGTCAAGAAAAGCGGGGAAAAGCCCCGACAAACAGAATCGGGACGGAGTCTATCCTGAGGGCATCCGAAGGGCTCGTGAAAGGAAGAAGCACGTTAGCACTTGCTCTGCGAAAATGGAAAAGAAAAATAGGAGGAAATTCTTTTCAGGATAAACGCCTTGGCGGTTTCATCGGATGGCGGATTAATAATCTGCGCAATCTGCGTAATCTGTGGATGGTTTTTTTGTGAATAGTAGTACTTGGCGCCCTTGGCGGTTAAAAATAAGTCACGAAGGAAACGGAATCACCCCGGCCATATCAAGAAATCGTTAAAGAGCGAAGGGGTGCGGGCGCTCCCCATGAGGGTTGTCAAGGAGTGAGAGTCACCTTGCTATGAGTTCAACGCTTCACTTTTTCGCCCACCTTTTCAAGTTCGCCCCTGGCAAGAAAATATTCCAACTCGATGGGCATGGGAATTTTCGTACAGGCCCGCAAACTCTCCGCGTATCCCTCTCTATCCCCCCTCGCAAGGCGCGATATCCCTATGTAAAAATTCGCCTGACAGAGTTTTCGTTTCACACGAGGATCTTTCATGATCGGCGGGCGTGGTTTGGGTCTTCCTTTTCTGTCGAAATCCACAATATCTTCATCTCTTGTGATGGCTTCATCCAAAACATCCTGTTCTCCCATCTTCCCCAAAATGTGCTTTGCCACAGGGCCGGGCCAGTATTCAATCCGAGAGCGCCCGGCGAGTTTTGCAAGATACTTCTTCGCCTTCTCCACGAGTTCATCGTTCTTCATATATACGCCGGCAAACCACACAAGCGCACCCGGCTGCACCCCGCCGGCCATGTCGGCAAACTCTATCTCTCCCTTCCTGATCCCCTCCATCACCGAAACCCAACCTTCAACCGCCCTGTTCTTCTCTCCCTTTAACCACTGGACCATGGCGATATCCTCCGCATAATTTGAGCTTCTTACCTTATATTTCTTACATTCCTCTGTTGCCAAGGCTTGTGCACGTTGAATATCAGCCTCTGCTCTATCAAGCCAGCCCAAACACAAAGATGCCGTAAATCTGCCTGCATATGTCAAATAATCTTCGGACTTTTGCAGTTCCCTCGAAAACTGTTTATAAGCTTTATCGTACTTATGTTTGTTGATATAGTCCCAAGCATCCATACCTTATGGTCTCCAACCTTCATAGATGTTGCCATGTGGATCATATGTAAACGC
>QNCA01000132.1 GCA_003644325.1 Planctomycetota bacterium | reverse complement strand
GTTCACCGGCCGGGTCGCTGCCGAAGTAGACCAGGTAGTGGGCCACTCCGCTCCCGCCGTCGTCGGCTGCATCCCAGGTGAAGGCAGGGTCGTTCACCACATTCTGCCACGAGCCGTCCTCTACGCCGTGGCTTTCGGCGGCCTCATCCGGCATCCGAGGGGCTGTAGCATCATAGCGCAGCGTGTAGACCGTCGTGATCGCGCTTCGGTTGCCGGCCTGATCCTCGACGTACAGGCGCAGGTAATAGTCGCCGTCACCGCTTACCGTCCCGGTGTAGCCCGGCGTGGTCAAGTCCACGTTGGGTATCCCGCCTGGGTCGGAGCCCCAGTAGACCCGGTACCGGGCCACGCCGGAAGCCCCGTCCTCCACCTCCTCCCACTCGAAGGCAGGAGTGGTAACATTGCTCCAATCCCCATCGCTCAGGCCGTGATTTTCCGTCACCCACGCCGGTTGGGGCGGCGGGGTGCCGTCGTAGCGGAACTCGAACAGCGCCGCCGTCGGGCTTTTGTTCCCCGCCCGGTCCAGCGTGCCGGCCCGCAAGTAATAGATACCATCAGAGATGGTCGAGGTCTGGTACGTCGTATCGGCCACGTACACATCCGGCGGACCATACATCATTGGCCCAAAGTAGACGTTGTAGCCTGCCACGCCACTCTCGTCATCACCGCCGGAGTTCCACACGAAGATAGGTTCGGTGATAGAGTTTTGCCATACACCGCTCTCTATTCCGTGCGCTTCCACCGCTCCGGAGGGCTGACCGGGTTTCTGATTGTCGAACCGATACTCGAAAATGGTATCCGTCGTGGACACGTTCCCCACGTTGTCCGTGGCACGCACGCGGAGATAGTAGTTGCCGCTGGCGTCCAGGTAACCCGGCGAGAAAACCGGATCGCCTGCCCGTTCTGCAGGTTGCCCGGAGGGGTCAGTTCCCCAGTAGACCTCGTAGTAATCCACACCCGACGCTTCGTCGGCGCACGTCCAGGTGAATTCTGGGTTACTGATGTTTGTCCATCCCTTGTCAGTGACCCCGTGTTCCTCGGTCACATTTGCAGGTTCACCCGGCGGTGTGCCATCGTAGCGGTATTCGAGCAACGTCGCCACCGAGCTCTTGTTTCCCGCACCATCCACAGCCCGGACGCGCAGGTAATATGTGCCATCCTCGGACAGTGAGACCGGCGTGTATGCCGCCGCGTCCACGAATGTCCCCGGTGTCCCATAAGGACTGGTGCCCCAGTAGACTTCATACCCGCTTATCCCGCTCAGATCACTCACCCTGTCCCAGGTGAACATCGGCTCATTCTCTGCCGACCAGCCGCCTCCAGGCGCGCCGTAGGCTACCGTCGGCGCGTCAGGGGGAGTTCCATCGTACCGGAAGGTGAACAAAGTATCCGGCACACTCTCGTTGCCCACTCTGTCCACCGAGCTCAACCGCAGGTAGTACGTGCCGTCACCATCCACCGGCCCCGGCGCGTAACCAGCCAGAGTCGTGGAGATGGCCGGCTGCCCTGCTGGACTGGTGCCCCAGTAGACCCGGTATTCGCCCAATCCCGACTCTCCATCGGCGGCCCCGCCCCAGGTGAAATGCGGAGCAGTGACGAAGTTCTGCCACACGCCATCCTGGGCCCCGCCAGCCTCGACCGACCAGGTGGGCGCCGTGGGAGGCGCACCATCGTAGCGGAACTCGAACAATGTCGTCGCGTCGCCCTGGTTGCCTACAGCGTCCACCGGCAGAGCACGCAAATAGTACACCCCTGTATCTACCACTCCCGGCGCGAAATCTCCTTTCTCGACCCACTCACCCGGCGATCCTCCGGCATCGGTGCCCCAGTAGATATAGTATCCACCTATCCCGCTACCTCTATCCGCTGCATCGTCCCAGACGAAGGATGGAAAGTCAACGTCTCCGCGCCAAGTGCGATCTTGCACGCCGTGCGTCTCTGCCACCGGTCGGATCACGACCGGAGACGTACTGTCAAAGCGGTATTCGTAGAGGTCTACTATGTCACCCACGTTTCCCGCGCCGTCCACAGCCCGGACACGCAGGTAATACGTCCCATCCGCCGTCAGCGGCGCGGGCGTGTACCCAGGAACGGTCACCTCCATCATCGGGTCGCCGCCGGGGTCGAGCCCCCAGTACACCAGGTATCCGCCGATGTCGCTCGATGCGTCAGTGGCTCCGCTCCAAGCAAAAGCGGGATCGGCACGTGCTGTCCATTCGCCACTGCTCACACCTCCGCCGTTCTCACTGGCCGAGGTGGGACCTGTGGGCGGCGTGTCGTCGTAGCGGAACTCGAACAATGTGACCGGAACACTTTCGTTGCCTGCCTGGTCACGAGATAGTACCCGCAGGTAGTATGTCCCCTCGCCGACCACACCGGCAGCGTAGTAAGGGTGGGTCACCGATTCCACTGGCAACCCGGACGGGTCTGTGCCCCAGTACACCAGATACTCCGTGGCCTCCGCCACCGGCGACCAGGCGAAATATGGGCTGGATACGTCATTCTGCCATACCTGATCCTGTGCGCCCCCCATCTCCGTCGCAGGCCGCACAGGCGGCGACGGCGGCACACTGTCATAACGGAACTCGAACACCGTCACCGGCGTCGTCCGGTTACCGGCGTCGTCCACCGCGCTCAGACGGAGATAGTAGACTCCGTCTGGCACCGATGGGGGGGCGTAAGCCGGTGATGTAACCAACTCCGACGGCTCACCACCCGGGTTCGTACCCCAGTAGACCTCGTATCCCATCACACCGGAATGCGCGTCGGCGGCTCCGCCCCAGGTGAAGGCAGGGTCGTTCACCACGTTCTGCCACGAGCCGTCCTCTATGCCGTGCGTCTCCGTCACCGGGCGGGTCACGGCGACAGGGGCGTCCCCATCATACCGGTACTCGAACAGCGTCGCCGGGGTACTCCTGTTCCCGGCTCCGTCCTCGGTCGAGACACGCAGGTAATACACCCCGGAGGTGTGCAGTTGCGCCGGGGCATATTCGGGAGCCGTCACCCAGGTGTCGGGGACACCATCCTCCGACATCCCCCAGTAGACACGATAGCCCACCACGTCCGACAGCGCATCGTGGGCACCGCCCCACCAGAACTCAGGCTCCGAGACCGCTGTCCACAGCCCCGACGCTGTTCCCTGTCCCTCGTCTACTGTATTTGGGTTGGTCGGCGGGGTGCTGTCGTAACGGAAATCGAACAGTGTGGCAACGGGGCTCTTGTTTCCCGCACCATCCACGGCCCGGACGCGCAGGTAGTACACTCCGTTTGCCGTCACCGGCGGCGGTGTGTAACTGGATGAAACAGTGAATGTCACCGGCTCGCCCGCCGGGTTGGTGCCCCAGTAGACCTCGTAGCCTGCCACATTGGAATGGGCGTCCGTCGCTCCGCCCCAGGTGAAGGATGGAGCGGAGACGCTTCCCTGCCACACTCCGTCTTGCGCACCGCCTGCCTCCGTCGCCGGTCGGGAGGGCGCACCCGGCACATCGCTATCGTAGCGGAACTCGAAGAGGGTCACCGGCTCGCTTGCGTGTCCCACGTCATCCACGGCCTTCAGCCGCAAGTAGTACGTGCCGCTCGTGCTCACCTCGCCGGGCGCGTAACTTGCGCTGGCGGTCCACTCCGCCGGCTCGCCGTTCGGCGACAGACCGAAGTAAACATAGTACCCGGCAAGGCCGGAGTGGGCATCACTGACCCCGCTCCAGGTGAAGACCGGCGCGGTAACGTTGTTCTGCCAGACGCCATCCTGCGTCTCTCCGGCCTCCACCGCCGGACGCACCGGGTTAGTCGGCGGCGTCTCGTCGTACCGAAATGTGAACAACGTAGTCGCCGCCCCCGTGTTACCGGCCACATCCACACTTGCCACACGCAGGTAGTAGGTCCCACTAACTCCGGGCGCACCAGGCGTAAAGGACGGTACGCTGACCGGCACGTTGGGCGTGCCATCCGGATCTGTGCCCCAATAAACCACGTATCCCGCGACTCCGCTGTGATCGTCGGAAGCCCCGCCCCAGTCGAACGATGGTGTATTCATAGCCGTCCAGTCACCGTCGGTGATTCCGTTCTGTTCATCGGCGTCCGTCGGCGGATGGGGAGCCGTGCCATCGTAGCGGAACTCGAACATCGTTACCGGAGCACTCTTGTTGCCCGCTCCATCCACCACCTGCACCCGCAGGTAGTACACACCATCCCCGGATATGGGCGCCGGTGCGTATGCCGGTGCAGACAGATTGAGCGCCGGCACTCCCGCCGGGTTGGTGCCCCAGTAGACCAGGTAATGGTCCGCGCCCGCCGGTTCGTCCCAGACAAAGGAGGGACTGGTGATAGAGTTCTGCCACACGCCATCCTGGGCCCCGCCCTCTTCAGTGGCGGGACGAACCGTCGCCGGAGGAGAGTCATCGTCGTAACGGAAGGTGAATAGCGTGACCGGATCGCTCACGTTGCCCGCCACATCCTCGACGGAGACACGTAGGTAATACACGCCGGCGGACACCGGTCCGGGATCGTACTCCGGCACATCACGCCACTCGTTCGGCGTGCCTCCAGCGTTGGTGCCCCAGTAGACGCGGTATCCAGCCACACCTGAAAGCGTGTCGGCGGCCCCGCTCCAGGTAAAGGCCGGGTCATCCACCGTGTTCTGCCATACACCGTCCTGGATGTTATGTGCCTCAGCCGCCGGTCGGGAGGGCGCACCCGGCACATCGCTGTCGTAGCGAAATTCGTACAGCGTCTTCACGGAACTCGTATGCCCCACTGCGTCCAGTGTGCGCACGCGCAGATAATACACCCCGGACTCCACCGGATCCGGCGCATACCGCGCCGTCGCCACGTACTCCACAGGCAACCCCGCCGGATCGGCACCCCAGTACACCTCGTACCCGGCGATCTCTCCGTCATCGGTGGCATTATCCCAGGTGAAGGTTGGGTTCTGGCAAGAGTTCTGCCACATCCCATCGCCAGGCGAACAGGCGCAATCGGCGGGCCGTGAAGGCGAAGTCGGCGGGGTGTCGTCGTACCGGAACTCGAACACCGCGCTGGTCGGATCGTACACCAATGGCTCCGCGCTCCAGTTGCCGCACCCATCCTGGGCAAGGACGTTCAGGTAGTACACGTCGCCTGAGTCCACTGCTTCAGGCACCGAGTAGCTCGCAGCCGTCACGAACGACACCGCCGCATCCTGGTCGGTGCCCCAGAAGACTTTGTACTGCGCAATGCCATTCGGATCCTCCACCGGTATCCAGGTAAAATCCGGTTGTGAAGTAACACCCTGCCATTCGCCGTCCTGGACGTTATGCGCTTCTATCGCCGGTCGAGGGGGGTTGGGCGGCGGAGTATCGTCGAAACGGAAGACAAACACCGTCTCCGGATCGTTCCAGTTCCCGGCCCCGTCCTGAGTTTGAAG
>QNCA01000131.1 GCA_003644325.1 Planctomycetota bacterium | reverse complement strand
CTCGGAGTCTCGGTTTTTTTTGCCGCTTTTCACGATTTTTGCTAAAATTTTTTCGGCTGACACTTCCCGTCAAAACACATCAGGACTGGAAGGCCGGAACCGAGAGGCGAGAGTTTGCACACGGCCAACTGCGAAGCGGTGAAAGGAGAATTTCGACATCGTTCGTAGACCGGCGCCCGAGGTCGATCGGGAAGCAGGGAGCCCTTGCCCGCGCGGGCCGGAGGTACGAGGCGCACCCCATGCCCCCCATGTATAAATTCTGGCCAGGGTGAAGCATTGGGCTACAACGGACCGGGCCGGGTATACGACGCCTGTTGCCTCGCCCAACAGACCTGACGCCGCAAGCGTATATTAAGTTAGAACTTAACGCGATTCCCAGCGTCCCGGCGCATGGGTGCGTACGCTGGTATTGATTTTGCGGGATGATGTGGCGCGTATTATGCGTATTATCGGAGGCCAACATGCATCTATCAGGACGTATTATTCTGTTTTCCCTCATCACGGCGGCGGTCGGCCTTTTCGCGGGCGAAAGCCGGGGAGCGCTTTCGGCCCCGTCGTCCACAGAGGTCGGCGATGAATCCATCCGCCAAAACGAACCCAAAATGTTCGGCGGGGTGCGGTATTACAGCCGGGAGCGGCGGATTGAATTTGACGGGTACATCCTGATAAAAGACTCCGGGGGCAAACCGATGGAGTTGATTGCATGCGCGCCGGGCGGCAAGACGCACGAAAGCGTACTCGCGGCGGACATCAAGCCGTCGGACCTTCACGCCGCCCTGATAGAAGCGGGACTAAAGCCTTATTCTTACGCGAATCGCGAGGCGGCCGACAGGGTGGACCTGCCGGGAGACAGGGTAATAGCCTGGGTGGAATGGAAGGAAGGCGGCCGGACGAAGCGTTGCCGCACGGAAGAGATGTTGATTGACACGCGGCTGTCGAGGCCGATAGGCGGCTGGGGATGGGCCTTCGTCGGCCAGTTCGGCGTGGATGTCGATCCAGACACCGGCGCCAATATAAAGGTATATCGCCCGAACAGAGAAAAATCGCTCATCGCGAACTACCACAGCCCCAACACGGTGCTGGACAACCCCCGTGCGCTGGGCGCGTTCGACGAGATATTCGTGACCAACTCAAAGCGCATTCCCGACGTCAAGACCGGCGTCACATTGATAATCGAGCCGGCAACGGAAACGCGCCTGGTGAAGGAAAACCTGCAAACCGATTTGACAAACCTGGTCGCACTCAAGAGGAAACTGGAGACCGCGGGACGTTCCGGCGCCGGCGAGAAGGCGCTGGGGAAACTCCGTCTCGGCATCAAGATTCACGAATTAAGGATAAAATGGCTGAAAGGATTGATCCAACAGGCGGCGGAAATAGACGCACTGCGCTCGAAGATAAGAAAAAAAATCGAGCCCGAGATACTGTCCGCGACCGCTGAACTGAGAAAGGCCCTCAAGAAAGGCGACGCGAAACTCGTAGAAAAACTGAATTCCGAGTTGGAGTTTTTCTACGCGCACCTGGAGGTCGCCAGAAAGGAACTGGCAAGGGGGTATCATTACTATTATAAATCAATCGCTGAAAACGAAGCCGAGGAGGGAGCGCTGCGCGGCGTAAGCAAAGCAAATCAGGCCATGCTGGAAGGCGAAAAGAAATTCTACAAAGACAAAGAGGAAAACGTGGAGAACGAACTGAAACTGGCGCAGGTCCGACTTGAGAGGCTCCGGATAGCGCGGACACTCGAAACGGCGGGCGGCGGGAAGGAGCGCCTGGAGTTACAGATAAAACTGGCCGAACTTGAGCGCAACGGCAAAATCCTGAGAAACGAAATCGGAGCGTTCCGCCTGCTGCCGGAAATTGAGAAGATCCGCGCCTATATAAAGGCCGCCGAGAAAAACATCGCGGACTCGCTGAAGGAAAACGACAAGGAACTGGCGGAGGAATACAGGGCCGAACTGAAAGGCTACGAGGCAAATCTGAAATATTTCGAGGACAGGCGACGCGCAATGCTGCTCCGCGCCGAACTGGCGAAGTATGAGTGCGCGGCGGAGATTCGAAAATTAAAAGGCGAAGAAACGCCCGAAGAAGTAGCCGCGAAGATAACAATGCTGGACATGCAGGCATCACTTGCAGAAAAGCGGGCCTCGGTGTACGCGCTGAAGCAGAACCTGAAAACCGTCGCGCAGGACCTCGCCGTAGAGCGGGAAATGGACGGGGACCCGGCTCTCATCCGCCAATTGCGCTCCAAAAAGAGCGAAATCGAAAAACAGATTGCACAACTTGAAAAGGAAATCTCCAAACTCGAGAAAGACCTGAAAAACGGGTGAACGGACGGACAGGACGTTCCTTATCTTCCCATCAGCATCAACACCATTCTGTGAGGAGTAACGAGATGATTTCCAGAAGACCGAGGTTTGCCGCCCTTACCGGTGTTATTCTTTGCTTCCTCCTGTCACAGGCCGTTGCAGACGAGAAAGCCGAACCGAAAAAGCCCGAACCGGCGCCGGCCGCAAAGTTGCGCGCCGAGATTGACCGGGCAATCAAGGAGGGCCTGGCATATTACGAAAAGAACGTAAAGGAAGACGGCTCGTTCGGATACATGGCGCCCGATAAAGGGGGCAACCTGAAGTACGCGGACGACGTGGGCATTACGGGCCTGGCGGTGGCGGCGGCGGCAAAAAGCCCCTTCGCCAAAGAGGAATTGAAAAAGGACTATATGAAAAAGGCGATAGCCTACCTGGAAAAGCACATCCAGAAGGACGGCTCCATAATGAATAAGGGTCAGGGACTGTCGGTCTATAAGACCGCCATCGCCATCATGGCATTCAACGCCCTAAACGAGCCTGACAAGTACGGAAAGATTATCAAAAATGGACAGGACTTTCTGAAAAAGGAACAGTTCGACGAGCACGACAAGATAGACAAATCGAACTACCGGTATGGCGGCATAGGCTACGGACACGTGGTCAGGCCGTCGCTGCCGCCGACCGAGTTTGCCCTCCAGGGCCTCAGGGAGACCGGCGTGGACCCGAACGACGAGGTCTTCAAAAAGGCCGTGCTCTTCCTGCAGCGTTGCCAGAACCTGACCGACACCAACGACTTCGACCAGAAGAGCGACAAGATAATCCCGATAAACGACGGCGGCGCGCGCCACAACCCCGTGGGCAGCAAGGTGAAAGTGGACGCCCCCGACGGAAAACTCCTGCTGCCCTCCTACGGCAGCATGACCGCCGCCTTCCTGAAGTCGATGATATACGCCGGCGTGGACCGTCAGGACCCCCGGCTGCGCGCAGCGTTCAGGTGGATCCTGAAAAACTATACATTCGAACGAAACCCGGGCTTCAGCACAACACTCAATAAGAACGCCGACAAACAGGGCCTGTACTACTATTATCACACAATGGGCAAGGCGCTCCTCCTCTACGGCGCGCACATCCTGCACACACCCGACGGAAAGGCGCACAACTGGGCCGTCGAACTCGCCCAAAAGATAATCTCCATCCAGCGGAAGGACGGCTCCTGGGTAAATAAATACGAAGAGCGCTGGTACGAGGGCAATCCATCCCTCGTCACCTCGTACTGCATCCTCACCCTGATAAACTGCCGGGCTGAACTGACCGCACAGGAGAAATACCATGCCGGCATTCTTGAATCCCTGAAGAATCTAAACCTGGAAATGACCAAAACCACCAGGGGCATGGAAAGCGGTGACATCAACAAACAAGACGGCACGAAGAAAATGAAAGAACTGATGCTGAAGCAGAAAGAACTCAATGACAAACTGGCGGAACTGGAGCAGACTATCGCCTTTGGGGAATAATCCTTGAAGGCCCTTTACCATGTGGGAGGCCGAGATGACCATCAAGACGTACACGCTGTTCGCAATAACGGTACTGACGGCAGCGGCCCTCTGCGGATGCGCCGCCCCGGCCGATACCGCCGGAGAGCCGTCACGGGAGCGGGAGCGCGCCACCCCCGCGAAGGAGCACAAAGCCGAAGCGACAAGGCCCGATGCCGGCCGTTACAACGAGCCGGACGCCCTTATAGACCCGATCGACGCAGCCATTGAGCGAGGCATCGGGTACCTTGCGTCGGCGGTAAACGGCAAAGACGGCTCCTACGGCGTAACACTCACCACGGGACAGGGCGAGCGATACCGGGGCGACGTCGGCGTTACCGCGCTCGTGGTCAACGCGATAGCCCGCAGTCCCTTCGCCGAAAGGGAGATGTCAAAAGAATATTTCAGAAAAGCGCTGAGATACCTGGAAGAACACATACAGGAAAACGGCTCTATAACCAACGCCGGTCAGGGCCTGGAAAACTACCGCACCTCCATCGCGGCAATGGCGCTGGCCGCAGTGGACGCGGGAAAATACGCCGACGTCATCAAAAAGGCGCAGGGATTCATAAAATCGCAACAATTCAATGAAGAAGACAAACTTAACCCCGACCACAAGTATTACGGAGGCATCGGCTACGGCGGCAGATTCACCCGACCGGATTTGTCCAACACCCAGTGGGCGCTCGAGGCGCTCAGGGAGACGGGACTGGACCCGGGGGACGAAACCTTCAAGAAGGCCGTCGTCTTCCTCCGGCGCTGCCAAAATCTCACCGACACGAACGACTACGACCAGAGACACGAAAAGATCATACCAATCAACGACGGCGGCGCTCGATATGCGCCCTACGAGAGCAAGGTAGTGGTCAACGCCCCCGACGACAGGGAGATGTTCCTCAGTTACGGCAGCATGACCTACGCCTTTCTGAAGTCGATGATATACGCCGGCATCGACCGGAGCGACCCCAGGCTGCGCGCGGCATTCCGCTGGGTCCTCAGAAACTACTCGCTGGACCGCAACCCCGGCTTCAGCACCACGCTCAATAAAAACGCCGACAAACAGGGACTCTTCTATTACTACCACACCATGAGCAAGGCGCTGCTCCTGTACGGCAAACACATCCTGGAGACGCCAAACGGGAAGAAACACAACTGGGCGCTGGAACTCTCGCAAAAGCTGGCAAGCCTGCAAGGCAAAGACGGCTCATGGGTCAATCCCCACGAGGCGCGCTGGTACGAGGGCAATCCCTCCCTCGTGACGGCATACTCCATCATGGCGCTGAACAACTGCCGCCGGGAAATCCTCCGCCAGCGCGAATTCCTGGCGAACACACCCGGCAGAATTGCGGACCTCGAAAAGAGGATAAGTGAAATCAGAAAGCAAATCCAAAACGGCTCAATCGAAAAAGTCGAGGGCAAAAGAAGACTCTTCGAACTGAAAGAAACCGTTGACGCCTTGAAGAGCGCCCTGAAAAATCTAAAGGATACTCAAGTTGACTGAGTTTTTGTTAACCTCGGTGACTGTTACCAATTACGGAGCCGTTCCGCCCTTGTCGGAACGGATCGT
>QNCA01000130.1 GCA_003644325.1 Planctomycetota bacterium | reverse complement strand
TCTGCTGTTTCACAACACCTTACGGTGACAGTCACCAATCTACGATCCGTTCCGACAAAGTCGGAACGGCTCCGTAATTGGTGACAGTCACCGAGGTTAACAAAAACTCAGTCAACTTGAGTATTATACCAGGAGGTCCGCTTCACCTTAACCACTGGTCCAGATTGGGAGCATGTAAGAATCCTGGGCACTGCCGGCATGGTGCCAGTCACCGGTGCGGCCTTTCCAAGATTCTTACATGCTCCCTCCAGATTTTGGGGAGTATTATACGGTGAGACATCCGGGCTAAACTCTTTGCTGGAAGAGGCGCAGCCACTTTTCCAGCACGAGCAGCGCCCAGAGCCGCTGCCCGTTGTCGGCCCGTCCCGCCATGTGGTCCGCCAGGAGCGTCTCAAGGGCCTCGCGGCAAATAATGTGCCGCCCCACCAACAGGCCGTCCATGAGCAGGTCGTGGGCCATCTCGCGCAACTCTTCGCGCAGCCACCGCCCCACCGGCACGGCGAAACCCATCTTGCCGCGCTTCGCAATTTCCCGCGGCAGGAGGTCGGCGAATGCCGAGCGGAGTATCCGCTTGCCCCTGCCTCTCTTTATCTTGAACGCATCCGGCAGGTTCATCCCGAACTCAACCACCCGGTGGTCAAGAAAGGGCGAACGCACCTCCAGGCCGTGTGCCATGCTCGTCCTGTCAACCTTGGCCATAAGGTCGCACGGCAGGTAATACTCAAGGTCGAGGGCGGAGGCCTTACCCACATCCGAACGCATGCGCCCGGAGTAATCGCTTAGTTCAACGTACATTCCGGACTCGACCGGTCTCTTTGCCTTAAGGTCCGACGCCAGCAAGGCGTCCAGGGATTTTTCGTCAAACAGGCTTATCCACTCATAGTAGCGTCGCAGTGCGCTCTTATCCATCGCTCTCACAAATCGTTTCCACCGGTATACCGGATTTTTTTGCTCCGCCGGGGCGGGAACGCGATGCCACCACCGCCCGAACAGCATGCCCCGGAAGATGCGAGGCAGGCGCTCCAACTTGCCGCTCAGCCACATCGCGGAGTGGCGCGGATAGCCCAGGAAACATTCGTCGCCCCCGTCGCCCGACAGGGCCACCTTGACCGAGCGTCGAGCCATCTCCGAAAGCATAAAGGTCGGCACCGCGGAAGAATCCCCGAGCGGCTCGTCCAGGTGCCACACCAGTTTCTCAAACATTTCCACCACATCGGGCCGGACGACTTCCTCAACGTGCTTTGTGCCGAACCTGTCCGCGACCATTCTCGCGTACGGCCGCTCATCGTAGCGTCGTTCATCAAAGCCGATGGTAAAGGTCCGCACGGGTTCATCGCCCCGCCCCGCCATCAAGCCCGCGATTATCGACGAATCGATGCCGCCGCTGAGGAAGGCCCCCAGCGGCACGTCGCTGACCAGGCGCAGCCGGACCGCATCATCCAGCAGGTCGCGCAGGCGTTCTTCCGCCTCATTCCGACCGAGCGTTATTTGCTCCCCCATGGGCTGCCAGTATCGGCGCAGGCGCACGCCGCCCCCCTCCACCCGGGCGCAGTGTGCCGGCGGTAACTTGCCGACGTCCTGCAGGATTGACGACGGGTGCGGCACGTAGCCGAACGTCAGGTAGTCCGAAACGGAACCGGCCTGAATCTCCGGCCTGAAATCGGCGAGTTTGAGGAACGACTTTATTTCGGATGCGAACGCCACCCTTTCCCGGCCCCGCCAGTAATACAGGGGCTTCTGGCCCAGTCGGTCCCGCACGAGGAACAGCCGCCTTTTATCGGCGTCCCAGACGGCAAATGCGAACATGCCGTTCAGGTGTGCCGGCATCTCCTCGCCGTACTCCTCGTACAGATGTACCAGCACCTCGGTGTCGCTCCTTGTGCGGAATGCGTGGCCCTTTGCCCTGAGCGCGCGCGCGAGTTCCATGTAGTTGTATATCTCGCCGTTCAGGACGACGAATACCGTCCCGTTCTCATTCGGTATCGGCTGATGACCGCCCTCGATGTCGATTATGCTCAGGCGCCGCACACCCAGGCCCGCGCCGCCTTTGCACAGGATCCCGCTGTCGTCCGGCCCCCGATGCCGCAGCGCCTCCGTCATCGCGCGCAGTTCTTCCTCACGGACCGGACTGCCGGGGTCCGTATTCAGTATTCCGCAAATCCCGCACATTGCATCCCGTGATTATTGAATCCTTCAGAAAGGTGACGGTCACCATCTACGAGCCGGCCCCCCCGACCCATACGGGCCCGTACCGGGCAGGTCGGGGGGCTACGCTTCGTAATGATGACAGTCATCTTTCAGGCCGCCTTTCTTTCTCATCTCGTTCACATACGCATGCGCCAATCTTATCGGCTCGGGTAGGCGGTACCCGTGGCAGCAATCCAGAACTATCCGCGCCGCGCGGGGGATGCTGACCATATGGCCGGGCGATACGAAGACCGGCTTCACGCCTTCCCGCGTTCTGAGCACGCGGCCGATGGTCCGGCCGCCGTGCTTCAGCGAGGCATAAGAGCCGCGCCGCGCCCCCACCGCGCGGTGCTCCCCCACCAGGCGGCTCTTCGCACAGCCGACCGTGGGGATGTTCGCGATAATGCCGATGTGGGCCCCGATGCCCAAGCCGCGCGGGTGCGCAATGCCCTGGCCGTCGGTAATGATGCAGTCCGGCTCCGTCTTTAACTTCCTGAGCGCGCCGAGGATCGACGGCGCCTCCCGAAAGGACAGGAGTCCCGGAATGTACGGGAATCTCGACTTGCGGATAGCCCCCTGCCGCTCGACCAACGACCAGTCCCGCACGTCCACCACCACCACGCCCGCATACATCGTGTCGTCGCCGCGGGAGTACGAGACGTCCACTCCCCCCACCAGCCGCAGCCTGCCCACGGCGTTCCGCAGCGATACCCGTCTCACCAGCCGCTGCTGCAATGCAACGGCCGCCTTGTACGACATCGCCCACCCGTGCAGTTGCCTGAACTTCAACTCTCGCTCCCGAAGGAAATCAAATCGCAAAGAATGCTATCACGACGGGTGGCCCTAATCAAGAGGGACCGCGACGGTGACTGTCACCTCGCGCTTGGACGGGCAACGTCTACCCTCCCCTGTGTCAGGAAAAGATTCACCCACATTTCCGACGCACGCCTTGGATGCTCCTCGTTCCAATAATGTCGTTGACAAGGGGTTGATTTCGCCCTATCATGCTGATTTGCCGCGCCGCGAAAGAGGGGGCGGAAAGGTAACAGTCACCGTCTACGAGTCGGCCCCCCGACAAGTCGGGACCTGCGCTCCGCCCGTTCCGGGTCCTCGCCCTGAGGAGCCGTCAGGGTCCGAATGGGTAATGGTGACAGTCACCTTTCATGTTCCTTTTGAGTTGTTCGCGCAGTTCATTTGATTACGGGAGATTGAGCGATGGAAAAGTATTGTTACTTCTTCGGCGGCGGGAAGGCCGACGGCGACTCTTCGATGAAAGAGATACTCGGCGGCAAGGGCGCAAACCTGGCCGAGATGACCAACCTCGGCTTGCCGGTGCCGCCCGGGTTCACCATTACCGCCCAGGTCTGCGACCTCTACTACAAGAACGACAAATCCTTCCCCGACGGGCTGGAGCAGCAGGTGGCGGAGAACGTCGCCAGGCTCGAAGACGAAATGAACGCCCGCCTGGGCGATGCCGAAAACCCGCTGCTGCTCAGCGTGCGCTCCGGCGCGGCCGTCAGCATGCCCGGCATGATGGATACCGTGCTGAACCTCGGCCTGAACTCCTCCGTAGTCGAAGGACTCGCAAAGAAGACAGACAACCCCCGCTTCGCCTGGGACGCATACCGCCGCTTCATTCAGATGTTCGGCAACGTCGTCATGGGAATGGAACACCATGACTTCGAAAAAGCGCTGAACGATGTAAAGAACGACGTCGGCGCGAAATTCGATACCGACCTTACCGAGAAAGACCTGCAGGTAGTTGTAGATAAATATCTCGAACTCGTCAGGGAGAAAACCGGTCAGGACTTCCCCACGAACCCGAACGAGCAACTCATCCGCTCCGTGCGCGCCGTTTTCGAGTCCTGGAACAACAAGCGCGCCGTCACCTACCGCCGCATAAACAAGATCACCGGGCTCATGGGCACGGCGGTCAACGTTCAAGCAATGGTCTTCGGCAACATGGGCGCAAACAGCGGCACCGGCGTGCTCTTCACCCGCAACCCCATTACCGGCGAACGCAAGATATACGGCGACTACCTGATGAACGCCCAGGGCGAAGACGTAGTCGCGGGCATACGCACGCCGAAGCACATCACGGAACTGGCCGGCGAGATGCCAGTAATTTACAGGCAAATAGAGGACATACTCGACAGGCTTGAGAAACACTACCGCGACGTACAGGACGTCGAGTTCACCATCCAGGATGGCCGCCTGTTCATCCTTCAGACTCGCAACGCCAAGCGCACCCCCGCTGCGGCGGTCATCATCGCCGTCAACATGGTCGCGGAGGAGATGATAACCCGCGAGGAGGCGATCATGCGCATTCGCCCCGAAGACGCAGACAACCTCCTGCATCCCGCCTTCAAGCCGGGCGTGGAGCGCAAGGTCGTCGCCAAAGGCATCGCCGCCTCACCGGGCGCGGCGGTGGGACAGGTCGTCTTCAGCGCGGAGGACGCCGAGCAATGGACCGGGGAAGGCAAGAAGGTGGTGCTGGTGCGACAGGAGACATCGCCCGAGGATGTCGGCGGCATGCACGTCGCCGAAGGTATTCTCACATCCACCGGCGGTAAGGCCAGCCACGCCGCGCTCGTCGCGCGCGGCATGGGCAAGTGCTGCGTGGTGGGTTGCGGCGAGATGCAAATCAACTATGCGAAAAAACAATTTACCGCCGGCGGCGCCACCGTGAAAGAAGGCGACCATATCTCCGTTGACGGCGGCACAGGCGAGGTAATGCTCGGCCGGGTCGAGACCGTCGCCCAGCAGAATATCCCGCAGTACGACACGCTCATGGGCTGGGTGGATGAAATCCGCCGGCTTCGGGTCCGCACGAACGCCGACACCCCCGGCGACGCCCGCACGGCGCGTGAGCGCTTCGGCGCCGAAGGCATCGGCCTGTGCAGGACCGAGCATATGTTCTTCGCTCCGGACCGTATCACCGCCATGCGCGAGATGATTATCGCCGACAGCGCCGAGGAGCGCGAGAAGGCGCTCGAGAAAATCCTGCCCATGCAGCGCGAAGACTTCATCGGCATCTTCAAGGCCATGGACGGCTATCCGGTGACGATACGCCTGCTTGACCCGCCACTGCATGAGTTCCTGCCGAACGAGGAAGACACCCAGCGCGAAGTCGCCGAATCACTTGGAGTAGACGCGGACGTAATAAGGCAGAAGGTACAGAACCTGCACGAACTCAACCCCATGCTCGGCCACCGC
>QNCA01000129.1 GCA_003644325.1 Planctomycetota bacterium | reverse complement strand
TGACTGTCACCGTAAGGTGTCTCCTCGCTTTTGCCTTCCGCTTTTTCACTTCTGCCCGCCTCGGGCGGGTAAACCTTCCGTCTGGAGGGCTAAAGATACATCCCCGTTGTCCCTTGTCCTCGGGATAAACCTGTTGTCTGATATTTCGATAAACTTCGCGCCGTGTCTTGTCGATAACGGAATTACAGTCCATATGTTCATATCTGATAATCCCCTTCGTTACCGGCCCTTATGTGCGTCTTTTTGTTCAGGAACGACTCGCCCGCTTTGAAAGAAAAGGGAGTTGCTTATGGCCAGCGCCAGAGTTACCCAGATTGTCGAGCGCATCAAGAAAGTCAGCGACCTTCCGACGTTGCCCAGCATCGCTGCGGAACTGCTGCGCATGGTGAATGACCCGCGCTGTTCCATGCCTCAGTTGGCCTCGGTCATTCAGCGCGACCCCGCGCTCTCCGCAAAAGTCCTCAAGGTCGTCAACTCTTCGCTGTACGGCCTGCGCCAGAAGGTCGGCGATCTCGACAAGGCGCTGGTCATACTGGGCATGCGTGAAATAGTAAACCTCGTGTCCGGCCTCCTTGTTTTCAAAACATTCTCCAAGCATCGCGGCCCGGGCTTCGACCGCCGGGCGTTCTGGCTGCATTCCGCCTCCTGTGCCGTCATTTCACGCTCGATTTCCATGAAACTCGGTTTCCGCTTCGCTGGCGAGGATTTTGTCGGCGGCCTGATTCACGACATAGGAAAGATAGTGCTTGACCAATACCTGCACGACGACTTCGTGGCCGCCATCGAGATGGCCGACAGGGGAAAAATCCCCCTGTTCCAGGCCGAGGAGGAGATCCTGGGCATATCACATCCGCAGATAGGCGAATGGCTGACGATGACGTGGGGCCTGCCCGAAAACCTTGTCGAGGTTGTAGCAGAGCACCACTGTGTGGAACTGGCCGGCGGCAATCCGCTGCTCGTGGCGGTGGTGCACGTGGCCAACACGATATGCAAGATCAAGGGCTTGGGCTTCAGTGGCTATGTGAGCGATTTCGTGCCCGAAGAAGATCCCGGCTGGGCCATCCTCCAAGAGCATTGCGCGGGCCTTGCCCAGATGGATGTCGAGAGATTTATGCTGGAAATGGGCTCCGAGGTCAATAAGGCCCGCCAGTTCCTGGCGCTGACTCAGTCGATGTGAGACCCGTCACGTAACGGGTGGCAACTGTTCTGACGTTGGGACAACCGAGCGGGAAAATACAATGTCTCCAGTCGCGGAAAATTCGGCGCTCACGAGAAATCTTTTCATCGAATTGCGCGAGTACATATTCGAAAAGCGCCGCCTCTACTTCAAAGACGCCGCCCGCGTGCTCTTCGAAAACAGGCTCCGCGAGAGGCTGGAAGCGCTCCGCATGGCGGATTTTGAGAGTTACCTCCGGCACCTGCAAGGTGACCCCGACGGCCCGGAGGAACTCTCGCGCCTGCTCGACCTGGTCGGCGCTTCGGAGCCGGAATCCGCCCGGGGCCTGTCTCAAATGGATGTCCTGCGCTCGAGGATACTGCCCGCCCTCATCGAGATGAAGCGGGCGGAAGGAGATAACGGCCTGTCGATATGGAGCCTTGCCGCCGACAATGGCCAGGAGGCCTACACCCTGGGCATGGTCGTGCGCGAGGTCTTGGGAAAGGAAATATCCCGCTGGGATGTCCGCGTCCATGCCGTGTGCGCCGACCCGGAAAAACTTGAACAGGCCCGGCGGGCCAGGTACAAGGACCCTGCATTGCGCTACACGCCCGACGAATACCGCACCCGCCACTTTCGCCGCGAAAAGACATCCTTTGTCGTGAAGGAAGATGTAAGGGACATCGTGCGCTTCGCGCTGTTCGACCCGGAAAACAGGAGCAAGTGGGAGACGCCGCCGGAGGCCGATGTTGTCTTCGCGCGCAACTTTCTCTGCCGTTTCGGGGAAAAAAGAAGGATGGACCTGCTGCAAGCCATCCATGCAAGCATGCGGCCGGCCGCCTTTCTCTTCATCGCCCCCAACGAGTCGCTCGGCGACACCGGCGGGCTTTTCACCGCGGTCTACTGCCCCAACGCCGTCGCGTATAAGGCGCTAAAACAGGCAACAGACATGTAGCGGGAACCTGAATTTATTCCGCCCCCCATGGGGTTCCGGTTTGAAGTCTCCGGTCCGGCGCTTCATACGCTGAAGCGGATATTGATAATATCACCGTCCTGCACGACATATTCCTTTCCTTCGAGCCTCTGAACGGTCTTTTCGGCTTCGCGCAAGGAGCCGCATGACAGGAAGTCATCGTAATGGATTACCTCGGCCCTTATGAAGCCACGGGCCATGTCGGAGTGTATCTTGCCTGCGGCCTGGATGGCGGTTTCTCCGGCCTGGATCGTCCATGCATGGCAGTCGGTCTTGCCGGCCGTGAAGAACGTTCGCAGCCCGAGGATGTCGTAGCAGTACCTTATCAATTTGTCCCGCGCGAATCCGTCCATGTTCATCTCTTTGATGAACATCTCCCGGTCCTCTTCGTCCAGTTCTGATATCTCTTTTTGCAACTGCCCGCGGGTAAAGAGGCATTTGTGCGGTTTCCGGAGTATCTTGGCAAAGGCGGGATCGTCTGCGTTCTGGTTTTCATCGATGTTGATGATGACCAGGCGGGGTTTCTGTGTGAGGAAACTGAAGCCTCTGCATGTCTTTTCCTCCTCCCGGTTAAGCCCCACCTCGGAGATGGGCCTGCCTTCGGAGAGGGCGGGGTGGATTTTTTCAAGGATGTGCATCTCTTCTTTGTCCTGTTCCCGGGCGCTGGTGGGGCGCTTTGCCGATACGCGGAGTTTCTCCATCCGTTTCTCCACCATGTCCAGGTCGGCCAGGAGCATGATTACCTCGATTTCCTCCAGGTCCCTGAATGCGTCGATATTCCCGTGAATATGGGGCACATTGTCATTCTGAAAGGCGCGCACTACGAACAGGAGGGCGTCGGTCTCACGCAGTGCGGCCAGGAGTTCCGCGCGGGATGCGCGGTCGGTGGTGGGTTTGTCCACGTTTTCAGGTTCGATGCCCGGCACATCGACTATTTCGAGGAGCGCCGGGGAGCGTTTTTTCGGCTGTACGACTTCGCAGATGCGGTCGAGCCTTTTGTCGGGTACGCGCACGCTTGCCACTTCCGTGCCCCTGTGGGACCCCGCGAAACCGACCTCTCTGTGCAGTCCGGTCAGCACGTCGAATATCGTCGTCTTGCCCGACGCAGGCAGTCCTATGAATCCCACTCTCATGATTCAGCCCTCGAGATACGGCCGCAGGGTGACGGCCGGCATGAATGCGCGGCTCCGTGGCCGTCGCGAAAACGTCCCGCGAGCAAAAAAGGAAGCCCCCGCCACTGGGACGGGGACCTTGCATTGTCGGGAGATAGTCGTCGGGGAATCATTCCTCGCCGAGGAAATCCCTCAATCCCGCCATGGCAATGGTTTCGACGTTGTATAACTGTATGGCGGTTCGTACCTCTTCCGTCAGGATGCCTTTGCCTATGACGACGTATTTTGTCGTGGCTCCGATTTTTTCGCCGACCGTGCCGCCCCATTGTTCGATACGGTCGATTACCTTCGCGCGGGACAGTGGTGGAGGGAATTCGCCCAGCACCACAAATTCGGCAGGCACGCCCCTGCGGTAGAATGGAGAGTGGATCTGGTCGCCCTTCAAGATTGGGTTGTGTTCGTCATAGAGTTCGAGCAGCCTGAAACAACTCGTGTTCTCATCAACCCGGTAGAGTTGTATCCGGCCCTTTGTGGTTTCGCCGCGGAAGACCTCAAATATCATGCCGGGGCGGGCCTTTTGCGCCTTGCCGATATCAACAGCGCCGAAAACGGTCTGCCCCGAACGGCGCGTCATTATGACCTCGCCGTCCGGCGTGGCTTCGAATCTCTCCTCCACAACCAGCACGTTCCTCGTCTTGCCCTTTTCTTCTTTGCCTCGCACCTGCTCTTGCAGGTCGATGACTTTCGTCTCGAGACCCGCCGCCTTTTCCTTAAATTTGTCACGCTCCTTCCTGATGGCCGTCACGGCGGCGTTCAGCCTGTCAATCTCGTTTTTGTGTGTCCGTTTGAGTTCGTCCAGTTCCTTCTGCAAATCATTCCTCTTTTCGATGCAGCGGTCCCTGTCCTTGATTGCCTCAGTCAGTTTCGGCCGCAGGTTGCGGATCTCTTCCGAAATCCTTCGGATCTGCTCCATCATTTCTTCAGGCTTGGGCACGTCGTCGCCACAAGCTATCACGAACAGGTCGCTGACCCTGGACCCGATGTCTCTGTTTGCGTCAACGCACTTCTTTATTTCGTCCTTGTGGGTGTTTATTTCCGCCCGAAGGTCCTCGCAACGCCCTTCGAGCGCCTTTACATAGTCCGCGATGGTATTGTATCTCTCGGGCAGGATAACGCCCTTCTCGATGTGCCTTGACCAGGCTCTTTCGATTACCCTGGCGTCGCTTCTGTCGACGTCGCCCGCGGCATCAGGCCCGCCGCCGATCAACCCCAGTATACTGTCCAGGCTCTGATATGCGGCGTCCCTGGCCGTTACCGCCTCGACCCGCGCCCTTTCGGCCTCAAGCCTGGCCTCTTCCCTGGCCTGAAACGGAAACACCACGACATACACCAGCAACACAAAAAAGACCGCCAGCAATACACCCATCACTACCAGCGCTACCAGGTATCTGTTGAATACGTATGGCATGGCACTTCCTTTCTTTTCTGTTTAAGATGCCCGCCCTTGACGTTCCCCCTTTGGGAGTTTCGGGGCGGCCGTCCCGTCCTAACGAAAAAGCGACACGTTTCACCGCCTCTCTGGGTGCCCCGGCCGCTTTATCTTATAACCTACGAAAATCCCCTTATCAACCGTATTGTAAATCCCGGCGAAAAAAAATCAAGAAAAAACTTGACACCGCCGGGCAAACTGCTATATTCGGCATGTGTCCATTCGACGAATGGGCCTGTTTCGAATCACTTCTTTGGGTCGGCAAGTCGGACCCCACGTTTCTTTCCTGTTCTTGCAGAGCCTTGTTGAGATACCCGTGCCCGAAGCAGCAAGTTGAGTATGTTATGACCTCGCAGGGGGAGTTCCCGTGTTTAAGGCCGGCGTTGCCCCGATTTATCGGGGGCCCGGGCGAGGAAACATGGCCAGACGACTCTTTTTAATCGACGCCCATTCGTACCTTTACCAGGCGTTCTACGCAATTCGACAGTTGACCGCGCCCGATGGTACGCCGGTAAACGCCGTTTACGGCTTCACAAACCTCCTGATGAAGTTGTTTACGGAAATAAAACCGGATTACGTCGCCGTGGCAATGGACACCCCGGGAAAGACTTTCCGGCATGAACGCTATGAACAGTACAAGGCCACCCGAAAGGAGATGCCCTCGGAACTACAGGCACAGGTGCCCTTGATACATGACGTAATAGGCGCCTTCGGTGTGC
>QNCA01000128.1 GCA_003644325.1 Planctomycetota bacterium | reverse complement strand
TACCGAAACCTTCAAGTTCATCCCCCCGAAAAAGGCTTACTCGTTTGCGTTTCAGCGGATAAATCCACCAAATCTCGAAAAAACAAATCCTGATTTCCGCCTGCCGACGCTTCCACACACAGGACAGTTGCAAGATTAACCCCGGAATACCTTCCCGAGTAACGCATTTTATCACGTCCAAATTCCATGGTCAATCCTTTTCATCCGCGAGGGAGCATATAAGAATCCCGGGCGCTGCCGGCACGGTGACAGTCACCATCTATGAGCGGGCCCTACGAGCCGGCCGCTCCTTCAGAGCGTCTGCGCTCCGCCCGTTCCGGGTCTTCGCCCTGGGGACCCGTCAGGGTCCGAATGGGCAATGGTGACAGTCACCGGTGCGGCGGCCTTTCCAAGATTCTTACATGCTTCCCGTCCGCAAGAGGCGTGTTGAAAAGCCTGCATAGCGCCGCTGTCAGACCGCCCCGGCGCAAACCGTTTCGGCTGGAGGCCTCCGCCCGGACGGCCTTCAACAACTCGTGCAGTATGCGGTTTACCAGCCGCTCCGTCAGCCTCTCTACCTCGCCCGTATATTCGTCCGAGGCGCTGGAAAGTTTTGCGCGCGACCTGTCCATCTCCTCGCGGCGGATTCCGTGCAGGCGGCGGGTTATCTCCTTTATAAGCGGCGCGGCTTCACCCTCCTTTGCTTCCTCCCGGTACGCATCCGCGGCATCCTCCACCATTTTCAGGCAACTCTTGACCTCGCTTTCTCTTAAAGCCAGATTCTCCTTCACCACCTTCTGCAAATCGTCGATGTCGTAAAGGTACACGCCCTGCAGCGCCCGCACCTCCGGGCTTACGTCCCTCGGCACGGCGATATCTATCAGAAACAGGGGCCGGTCGTCCCGCTCAGCCATTGCCTTGCACACCCTCTCGCTGTTGATGAGATAGTGCGGCGCTGCGGAAGACGCCACCACGATGTCGGCCTGTGCCAGATTCTCGTCCAGCGCGTCGAATTTCACCGCCTTACCGCGAAACTCCTCGGCCAGTTCCAGCGCCCTTTCATAGGTCCGATTGGCGACAAAAATCGAGCGGGCGCCCTTTGCTGCAAGATGCCGTAGTGTCAGTTCGCTCATCTTGCCCGCCCCTATCACCAGGACCCGCTTGTCGTTCAGCCCTCCGAGTGCGCTTTCCGCCAGATCCACCGCCACCGAGCCCACGGAAACCTTGCGTTCGCTTATCCGGCTGTCCGTATGCACCAGTTTGGCCGTGCGGAACGCCGCCTGGAACAGAGGGTTGAGCACAGGGCCGGTCATTCCCTCGGCAACCGACTGCATGTAGGCATCTTTGACCTGCGCGAGTATCTGCGTCTCGCCGGGTACCATCGAGTCTATCCCTGAGACCACCTTGAACAGGTGGCGCACCGCGTCCTTGCCGGAAAACTCATACAACATCCCCGCGATATCGCCCTGGTCCAAACCGCTGTGGCCGGCGAAGAAACGACTCACCATGTCCCCGGCCGACTCACGCCCCTCCACGCTGATATAGAGTTCGACCCGGTTGCACGTGGACACAAACACCCCTTCGTCCGCGAAGTCGCGCAGCCTGGCCATCATCTCCGGCAACACGGACGGGCTTACGGAGAGTTTCTCCCGCACCTCGATAGGTGCCGACCTGTGATTAACTCCAACGGCAAATAAACCCATGCCACAACCTTTCGCTCACGGCGACGCTTACGGTTTACCCTCACCGAGCATTTTCCGCGCGAACTTCCCGGCCGTCTGCAAGCCGGTGAAAACCCCTGTCGAATACGTTCCGACACACCGGATGATACGTCGCCGTCGATTTCTCCAGTAGAAAATCGCGCGCCTAATCTCTATTATATTGTAAGAACGTGTTTGATTCAAGAAGAGCCGGCACTTGGGGTGCATGCAGGTTGCTTGGCGCGGTGACAGTCCCCGACGCGGCCCATACGAGCAGGCTGGGTCAGACCCGAATTACGGAATCTTTGTCCGTGAGGACAAAAAATCGTGGATTCGCGGTCTGACCCTGGATACCGGGCCGCTCGCGTTACTACTTACCCCCCAACTTTGCGCACACCCCCTTTCTTGCTTTCTTTCTTGCATGATTCCGGAATTACCTTGCTTTCGGGGCGATTACGTGGTATTATGCATAAGTAAGGGCGGTTTTTATTTGAATGATATTACTCTACCTTTGCGTTATATCGATGGTACCGAGATCAACAAAAGGTGGGGCTGGCCTACCGTGTAAGGAGCGCGACATAACGGTGTGCGTTCATGCCGATGCGAATGCCTGCATTCGCATCGGCTTTCTCATTGGCGTCATGAACCTGGCGCCTTTTGATGGATAGAGAAACGACCTGACTCTGTGTCCGGCCTTTCGTTCGACGCTGACACGATCGGCTCTATCCCTGTGGTTGATGGTAATGGTCACCGCTTATAACGGGAGATTACAAGATGAAAGACGGTAACTGGTCGCTGGAAAACAAGAGGCGAAAGGTAGAAACGCCCGTGAGTCGTGATAATCTTCGATACAGGAAGCTCAGGCGACGCAGGCGGATCGAAAGGGCTGTCCTGATAATCGGGGTTGTCCTGGCATTGGGGGTAGGGGTACTGGTGATAATCTTGATAGGCAAGGTCGGCTCGGGGTCCTGTTATGTATTGGCGGACTGGGTCGGTAAGGAACCCGGGGTGGTCCTGGCGTCACTGGGGAAACCGGACACCGAATTGGACGAATGCCTTATCAAGGTCGGCCCGATAGAGCAGGCCGCCGGCCGCGTAATATGTTACCGAAAGAAGGGAGTGCTGGTAGGTCTGAGCGACGACGGCCGGAGCACAACCTTCGTGATGTGCATCGACGGAAGGAAACTCTTTGCCGACGCCGGCACCAGCATCATCGACAAAAGCGACGGGGACCAGGAGATTTTCGACTGTTTCGAGGGCAGGAGCGATCTCATGGCCAAACTGGGTGCTTCGCGCCAGGAAATCGTTCAAATAAAAGGACGGCCCCTTCTGTCAATCGTCGCACTGGAAGATGATCGCGTCGCCTTTACCTATCACGGAACCGCGGCCTCCAGAAAACTCGTCTATGTGAACGATGACCCTCCCGACGACATGCCGAAGGAGATAGAGCGCAACCGGCTGTTCAAGAACGCCACCTTCGCCTTTGAACAGGAAGAGCCGTCTTACGAAATGATGGTTTACCCGGGGTTGGTTTTGATATTGCTTGAGGGGAAAGTCGCGGTGATAAACTTCTGTGCAAACGCACTTAAGCCCGACGATTCTCCTGATTTGATTGAGCGCGCCGGGAAGCCAATGTGCGAGGAATTCCGGCTGAGCGACCGTTGCGGCGTCGTATTTGAAAAATGCGCCTTTGTCGTCAAGGAGGGACGCATAATATGCCGTCACTCGCCAAACCGGGACGCGCCCGACCTTCTCCGCCGCATGAACTGGAAGCGCCTGGCCACCTACGAGGCCGAAAACGCTGATAGCAAGATGCGGCGTAGACCGAAACTCTATATCCTTGAGTAGTCCTTGCGAAACATTGCGACGGCAAAGGGCAAACACCAGGAGCCCGGCTACTTCTTATCAGACCAATTTTGTGCTGAATAGACCGCGTGCACCAGCAGCCACGGGAAGCGATGCCTATTTGCTCAACCATGCGTCAGCCCGATGTCGCTCAAGCCCCGCGCGACGCACCCACAAACCTGCGGGCAAGGCCGGCCACTACCGTCAGCCCCAACCCCACCATGATTATCGTCACAGGCTCGGGGATTGCCAACGTGCTGGTTTCCAATACATCGTTACCGCAGGAAATCGTGTAGTGCGCCGATATGGTCTGACCGTTCAACAAAGGACCGTGCGCGAAGAGAGACCGAAGCACCTTCGCCTCTATAATGAAGGTGTCCGTGCCGTTGCCCTCGAGGTCTCCCGCGTTCACGTACGCCACCGTGCCGGCCCCTTCCAGAGTGCCGCTGAGAATCGTTGAAGGGCTGTTCTCGGGAAAACCGAACTCACCATGCGGCAGGTCCCAGTCCGGCATCCAGTAGAGTTCCCCTTTGTCATCGCCGTAAGCCTTCAGACCATACTCGTAGCCGTACTCGCCCGTATCGGGGTCGCCATCGAAATCAAGGGCAATATCTCCGGGAAGATAGTGCTCCGGACGGCCATAAGGGTCGTCAGCGCCCGCTTCCGGAATCGACAGCACAACCGCCACGTAGAGGTATTCGGTGTCGGTATCGACGTAGAGGGCCTCGACGTCATAGGTTTCACCGCCCCATGGGTAGGGATCTTCGCCGGTCCAGTTCTCTTCAATCCAGCCGGCGGAAGGGCTGGCAGGCTCCCAGTCGGAGAAAGGCGCGACGCTCCAGTCGGATAGGTCGCCATCGGCCTCTATCATCAGCGCCGAGGCGGACAGGGATACCATGGACATGATGATCACTACCAGCAGGACTTTTTCCAGATTAAACATCTTTTCATACTCCGCAATAAGATTTATCCGATTCTTTTGACCTTTTCGAGACCCTGCTCAACCCGCGGCTAGGGCCCCACGATTTCGGGGAATAACAATTCCCTACTCGCCAAACTCCAAGATGGCGAATCCCGACCCGACTCTCCTCGCAAGTTCAATGCCATAGGTTTGCCGTACCCTACGTCCTTTCCCTGACACAAGTTAGGGCATGGCCCAAAAGACACGAATGGGAATTCGCCGCCCCGTGCCTCGCAAAGATGTTGTCTGTCAACACTTAAAAGAGGCTGGTAGGCCCGGCTAACGGGTCAAACACACCCCAACTTTCAGCAGATACTGTTCCTGCCCATATTTGCACCCATGTAGGTCCGTTCCGGGTGGGCGGGCTGGGCCCGTTCCGGGAAGCCCGGTTGGTGGAAGCGGTATGGGATGAAAATACCACAAGGCAGGTCAGACTGTCCGGGAAATTTCAAAATGGAGGCGGGGGAATCGAATGCGCCTCTTTGGTGCACAAACCCCCGTCGTTAATGCGGGCTTCGCCCGCAGACTTCATCAAGCCACTGTTTTCCCCTGCCGCTTTTGAGGAATTTCTCCCGCAGACGAGCCTCCGCGTGATCAGGAAATGTCTCGGTATGCAGCAACGTGAATTGACCGAGCAATTGGCCCGCTTTCGTTGAGCAGGTTCTGCGTTCGGCGAGCCGTCGGGGCGGGCCTTGCCCGGCAGCCTTCGGCTGCTTTTGTCTTGCGTAATTTTGGGGTTGACTCCGAGAACACGAAGGTAATCAATTATTTCAGTTCTTGGCGTCCCTGGCGCTCTTGGCGGTTAAGAATTAAAAACGCAATGGAGGGCTCACAGCCTTCCAGAAATTCAGTCTCCCCAGCGCCAACACATCAAAAGCCCCTTATTTACAATACCTTGAGAGCTTCCGATTGCCGTTCTCCGCGTCCCTACGCAGGAAATGTTTTTCTCCACATTTTCCCCAAACAGAGAATGGACGTGG
>QNCA01000127.1 GCA_003644325.1 Planctomycetota bacterium | reverse complement strand
TTGAATTTTGAATTTTGAATTCAAAGAGTCAGAAGTATCTGCGTCCATCAGCGTTCATCTGCGGCTGTTTCTCTTGGCGTCCCCCGACACGCCGAGGCAAGTTCTACGAGTCTCGTTTGACAGACTCACCCGGAGCCCGTACGGGCCAATGTTGCGGCAAAACCGGGCAACTTGGGGAATTAAAGCCGCATCTCTTTTCACGTATCCGCCACTCGGCGACTTTCACCTGTGGCCTTTGACCTGTAATCTCTATTTGGCGGAGGGAGAGGGATTCGAACCCCCGGTCCCGCAAAACGGGACAGCGGCTTTCAAGACCGCCGCCTTCGTCCACTCGGCCATCCCTCCGCGTCGCGCCTCATGGCGTCCGCAAACGCCGAGTTTGGGATATAATGGGAACCTCTCCCGGCCATAAAGCCCGGGGGGTAGACTCGGGCAGGCAGGTTTCCATGTAAAGGGGAAACGGCTCTCGTGGAAGTCTCACCTCGGTATCGAGACGAATCCAAGCCTCCGCCGCAAAAGTCTGCCAAAATACGGGCTGGACTCTGCGCAGCAGAGGGCTAGAAATATTCTTCGTCTTCGTCCTCATCACCGTCAAAGTCGGCACCAAAATTGTCATCCATCTGCCACCCCTCCGTGTCGTTCTCTGCATCCTTTTCCTGCATGTCATCCATGCTGAGGTCGAAAGTTCCCAGCAGCCCGTCGGGTGTGCACACTGCCCGGAGGACTTCATCCTCGACGAATATCGGCGCTTTCATCTGAGTTGCCAGGGCGATCGCGTCGCTCGGGCGCGAATCCACCTCGTAACAGGAGGAGTTCCGCTGGATGACCAACTTTGCGAAAAACGTGGAATTTCTTATGTCCGTCACAACCACACGCTTCAGCGAAGCCTTGAGCCCCTTTATTACCCCCGCCAGCAGATCATGCGTCAGGGGCCTCGGGAAAGACTCGCCCCTCAAATGCCTTTCTATCGCCAGCGCCTCAAACACACCTATCAGTATAGGAAACGAGCGGTTGCCGTTCATTTCCTTCAGCCATATCATGTGTGTATGGCTGTTTTCCGATATCGCTATCCGCGACAATTCAACAGGGACTATCATCGGACTATCTCGCAAGAAAAGCCCATGGCAAATGGGAAATTACGAAACAGTATATCACAATTCCGCCGCATAATCAAGCAAGGGGATTCCTTGGGGGGCATGTAAGAATCTTGGAAAGGCCGCACCGGTGACTGTCGCCGTGCCAAGCAGCGCCCAGGATTCTTACATGCTCCCGATTCCTTGGGCGCACGCAAGAATTCTGGAAGGGCTGCGCCTGCCCGCCAGGCGCCGGCCCGTATGGGTATGGGAGCCTGAAGCCTCGGGTTTTACCCGTACTCATACGGGCAGGCTGGGCAGGCTGGCCGGGGTGGTCTGACCCGAGCAGATTGGTTATGCCCCCTGAACGGATTGCTCACAAATTTGGCTCACACACGTTTCAGTTTGCGCATCGTTTCTTTTCTGTATGCGTCATGCGGTTTCTGGTATAATGCCAAAACATCGTCCGAGGGGGGATTATGGTTCAGAATCACGCGAACGACCATAAAACGCCGGAGTTGCCGGGATACCTGGAGCAGTCGCGCGGCCTGGTGAACAGCCTCGTGCTCGTCATTCCTCTATTGGTTCTGTACGAGGCGGCTCTCTTTGGCAGCGGGTTCAGGATAACTAACCGGTTCGACTTCATCAGCCGTACTATCGCGCAATACGGTTTTCGCGGGCTGCTGGTCTTCAACGCGCTGCTGTTCGTGATTGCCGTGTGCGGGGTAGTGGCGCTCAACAGGCGGCGGAAATTCGACCCCGCCGTGCTGCCCGGGGTTCTGGTGGAAGGCCTGGCGTACGCCTTGCTGCTCGGCGTCTGTGTTATGCTGGTACTCTCGGCAAACGGCGGCGCGGACTCCGCCGAACAACCGCAAAATCCCGTATGGCTTAAAGTCGGCCTGGCCGTGGGCGCGGGGGTGTATGAGGAGTTGTTCTTCAGGCTGCTGCTGGTGGGATTCCTGTATGCGTGGCTGCAACACGCCGTAGGATGGCGGAAACCGCCGGCGGCGGCGTTCGTGCTGGTACTCTCATCGGTCCTGTTCTCGCTGAGCCATTTCCGTATCCCTTCGCTTGCGGATTTTGAGATGCCCCTGTTTGCGTTTCGTTTCATCGCAGGGCTGGCTCTGGGGGGCATATTCATGGTGCGAGGGCTGGGCGTGGCAGTTTATACGCACGCCATCTATAATGTCATCGTTCTGCTGAAAACCTGATGGGCAATGATGGAGACAGATACTGCCTGCTGCTGGCCCGGGAGCAGGAGTTGGACGTGAGCGCGGTGGCCCGTTCGGCGGCGGAGTTTTTTGATGCGCCCCTGCCGGAAATAGCCCTGACCATACGGAAGGGCGGAGGGTTCCTGGCCTCCGCCGTGCCCAAAGTCATCGCCGTGGAAATGCAGCGAAGGCTGGACGCCGTCGGGGTGGAAACGCTGCTCCTGCCGCATTCAATCCTTGAGCCGCTGCCTCACCCCCATACCGTAAGGACGGTGGAACTCGGCCCGAGGGCCTTCGTTACATACGCCTCTCGAGGCGCCCCCGGAAAGAAGATACCCTACTCTCGGATAATGTTCCTGAGCGTTTGCGTACTGATGCGCTCCAACCGCCGCAGAGAGAGCCGCGTCGAAGGACCGAAAAGCATCCGTGACACCTTGCACAGGTTCAACCCGCTGAAGACGTTTCACGAATCCATCGAGCGCAGGGCGCTCAAGCCCCGGCGGAAGGCCGAGGCGCTGCTCGACGTTTACACCAAGGCCCCCTGCGACTGCTACAGGATGTCGCGAAGCAATCTCGATTACCGGGGGCTGGGCGAGGAGAAGTCCGACACGGCCCGCAAGAATTTCCCGGCGCTTTTGCGCGTACTCATAGAGAAGGCGCCTCGAGCCTACGTCACGAACCGTACCAGGCGATTTCTGGAGGGGGCGCGAGCGGAAAAGATCGCGTTCTCAGACATGACGGAAATCAGGCGCTACCACACGTGGCTGTTGAACGTGCTCGGCAGCAGATAAACACGCTGAACAAGAGTTTCCAAACGTGGACAAAAGAATCATACTTGCTCTCACGGGCGCAAGCGGCGTCCTTTACGGCCGGAGCACGCTTCAGGCGCTGGCCGCGGAGAACGTGGAGATTTGGCTGAGCATATCCGATGCCGCCCGCCTGATAGTCCGTGACGAACTGAAGGTAAACCTTGACGAGCGCAACCCCGATATCGAAAAGTTGGCGGGCGTAAAGGGAGTAAAGTACGTGCCGCCCCACGCGCTGGACGCCGTGATAGCAAGCGGCAGTTTTCCCGTGGACGGCATGGCCATAGTTCCATGCTCGATGTCAACGCTCGGGGCGATTGCGTCCGGGCACGGCACGAACGTGATACACCGCGCGGCGGACGTCGCGCTCAAGGAGCGCAGGCCGCTGGTGCTCGTCCCGCGCGAGACCCCCTTCAGCGCGATACATCTGGAGAACATGCTGCGCCTGGCACGGGCGGGCGCAACCATACTGCCGGCCAGCCCGGGTTTTTATCACGGACCCGAGTCCGTGGAGGACCTGGTGGATTTCGTGGTTTCCCGCGTGCTCGACGCGCTCGGTATCGATAACGCCCTCATTCGCAGGTGGGGCGGGTGATAATCCTCTTGTTCTCAAGTTGACTGACTTTTCCTGAGCGATGGTTGGTGCTCGGTTATAATCTGCTGCCTCATAACACCTTACGGTGACAGTCACCGAGGTTGGCAAAAACTCAGTCAACTTGAGTCTTGTTCGAACTCGCCGCAGATGTTCAAGACCGTTCGGCTTTACCTGTCTGAAATCAAGTTTGCGCACACCGTGTTTGCGATGCCGTTCGCGGTGGCGGGCGCGGCGCTGGCATTCAGCGAGGCGGCGGCCGCCCGGGACGGCCGCCCGGCGCCGCTGTTCGTCGCGGAAAAACTTGCCCTGATTATCGCGGCAACGGTCGGGGCGCGCAGCGCAGCGATGATGTTTAACCGTCTGGCGGATGTCCGCTACGATGCCGCAAACCCTCGCACGGCCCGCCGCGCCGTCGTAACCGGCGCGATATCAAAGCCCGCCGCGTGGGGCTTTGTCGGTTGCATGTGCGCCGTATTCATAATCGCCGCCGCGTTGCTCAACACGCTGTCGCTGGCCCTTTCGCCTCTCGCCCTCGTGGTGGTCCTGGGGTATTCCCTGACGAAACGCTTCACGCCGTTGACGCACTTTTTCCTGGGGCTGGCGCTGGCGCTGGCGCCGATGGGGGCGTGGATCGGCGTGCTGGGCTCACTCGCGTCGTTTGAGATCCCCGCCCTCATGGCCGGGGCGGTGTTGCTGTGGACGGCGGGGTTCGACATCATTTACGCATGCCGGGACTACAGGGTTGACGCCGCCTCCGCCCTGCACTCCATACCAAAGTCAATAGGGATAGAAAAGGCGTTGTATCTCTCGGCGGTCCTTCATGCGGCGGCGGTTCTCCTGCTCATTTCACTGCTTGCGGTGTCTCCGAGCCTCGGACTGATTTTCGCCTTCGGCGTCGTCGCAATCGCCGCGCTGCTTTTTTTTGAGCACATGATTGTAAGGCCGAACGACCTCTCAAGAATAAACACGGCATTCTTTACGATAAACGGCATCGTAAGCGCCGTGTTGTTGGTGTGCGTAATACTGGACGTATTGCTTCCGTGTTAGTCGAGGCGCGTGCCGTTTGTGCCGACACGCGACAGAACGGTGAAGAACGTTTTAATAAATATCTTGAAGTCGAACAGCAGCGAGTAGTTCTTCACGTAATAGATGTTGAGCAGGCTCTTTTCCAGGAAACCCAACTCGTCGCGCCCGGAGACCTGTGCCAGGCCGGTTATTCCCGGCCGTACGTTCAGCGTCATCCGCTCAAGGTCGCCAAACTTTTCCACGACGCACGGCACGACCGCTCTCGGCCCGACCAGGCTCATGTCGCCGATGAGCACGTTGATGAGTTGCGGGAGTTCGTCCAGCGAATATTTCCGCAGAAATCCGCCGATGCGCGTTATGCGCGGGTCGTCACGCTGTGTAAGTTTCGAGCCGTTGTGAGCGCCCTTGTGCATCGTGCGGAACTTGTAAATCTTGAACCGCCGCCCGCCCTGGCCCACGCGCTCCTGCCGGAAAAGCGGAAAACCCGGCGAATCAAGCCGTATCGCTATCATTGCGGCGATGAGCAGGGGCGAGAGCAGGATGAGCGCCGCCGCCGAGACCGTTACGTCTATCAGGCGTTTGAACAGGCCGTTGAAGCCCTCTATCTTGGGGCTGCCGAAATGGATTATCGGCACGAAGTTCAGCAGGTCCACGCGCGCCTTGCTGGCAATCATGTCAAACAGGCTCGGGATAAGGCGATAGCGGATGCCGCGCATTTCGCAGTGGTGGATTATCTGGATGTTTTCGTCGTAACTCAGCGCTGAGTTGTCAAGCATCA
>QNCA01000126.1 GCA_003644325.1 Planctomycetota bacterium | reverse complement strand
GTTGGGCGCCCGGTTTCTTACTCAAGTTGACTGACTTTTTCTGGATGATGGTGGGTGCTTGATTATAATCTGCTGTTTCACAACACCTTACGGTGACAGTCACCAATCTACGATCCGTTCCGAGAAGGGCGGAACGGCTCCGTAATTGGCGACAGTCACCGAGGTTAACAAAAACTCAGTCAACTTGAGTAATGTTAAAGGGACATAAAAGGTGACCGTCACCATTGCGGAGCGCAGACCCCGACGCAGTCGGGGGCCGGCTCGTAGGTGGTGACTGTCACCTTTCCGACGCATGTCCCTTTGAATATACAGGACTCAATAAACGTTGAATGCGGTTTCGTTTCCGAAGAGAGTAATTATTAACAACCCGCGAAAGGGGGTGACAACAATGATACACAGAAGCGCGAAGGGCTTTACACTAATCGAACTAATGATAGTTATCAGCATTATCCTGGTCCTTATGGCCCTTGTGGTAGTGGTCGGCCCGCCCATCTTCGCCCAGGTTCGGGACATGCGATGCAAGAACAATCTCAAGCAGATTCACCTGGCGTTGGGGACTTATCAGAACTCGTTCGGGGGCAAGTATCCGGACAGGGACGGTGACCTCTTCCTGGCATTGCTTTATCTTACGGGGAAGTTGACCAATAAAGATACTTTTATCTGTCCGGAAGATGCCATCAAGAACAAAGCGAGATGGGACGAAACCCCGGGCAGGCGTACCGACCAGAAGTTCCTCTATCCGGGTGAGAATCCCGAGGTTCAACCGGGCGGTTCAATCTGGCCGGACACCAGCGGCTGGAGCAAAGACACGTTCGAGCCGTGGGAAATCAGTTATGCAGGACGGAAGAACGATCCCGCGGAGGACAACGAGTTCTACCTGGCAGGCCCGCCGCGGGAACCGACCCCCATAGTGTCCGACGACACGGAGAACGAAAACGGTGAAATAGACAGGACTCCTATCCACGGCGATCACCTCAACGTTCTTCTCACGGATGGCTCGGTCAAACAGATGGCCATGGTCGTCGGCGAGAAGTCCACCGATCCAAACATAACCATGGACTTGGAAGCATTAGAGAACTAGTTGCGAGCGAGCGCGGAAACGAACCGTATGCGGCGGCTTCAAGCGATTGAGGCCGCCGCTTTTCTTTGACACGGCCCGTACCCATACGGGCCCGTTCCCCGTACGGGTCAGGGGCCGAATGGGTAATGGTGACAGTCATCGGCGCGGCCTTTCCAGAATTCTTGCATGCCCCCCCGGCAATCGCGGCCTTCTTGACAGAGCCGCCCGGGCCTGATAAAATTACGATGTAATCTTCACGCGAATAACTTTGTTCTCAAGTTGACTGACTTTTTGCGGGAAATGCCGGATGTTTGACTATAAGTTTTCATTTTGCCGGGCCTTACGGTGACAGTCACCGAGGTTAGCAAAAGTCAGTCAACTTGAGTTTGTTGCAATGCCGGGCACCCGGAAGCAAGGGGTTTACCGCGAAAGGCGGTGAGGCGCTTTCTTTCACGAGAAAGCCGCTCGTGATTCCTAAGCCTCAGGGCTCTTTTTGCCGATAGATTCTCCGGAGCGATTTCATGTACGAACTGGTGGTGAGCGGGAACTTTGCCGCGGCGCACAACCTGCGCGGCTATGAGGGCAAGTGCGAAAACCTGCACGGTCACAACTGGAAAGTGGAGGCGACACTGGCGTCGGACATGCTTGGTCCGCTCGGGATGGTTATAGATTTCAAGGATGTGAAGCAGGCCCTGGCAAGCGTGCTCGAACGCTATGACCACCGGTATCTGAATGAAGTTGATGACTTCAAGGAAATCAATCCGACCACCGAGAATATGGGCCGGATAATCTGTGAGCGCCTTGCCGGCAAACTGCCGGAGCATGTCAGCGTTCGCAGCGTTGCGGTGTGGGAATCCGAGCGCTGTTGCGCCAGGTATGTCAGACCGGAGACCGATGACCGATGACATGAAGATTGAAACTTCGGCGCTCTGACACCTCGGCGCTGTTTTTTGCCTTTTACCTCTAACCCCGGACCTTGCGTGCCATGCTGTGCGAGATATGCAAGAAAAGAAAGGCCACCGTCCGCGTAAATGAGATACAGAAGGACGGGACACACAAGCAGATTCATCTTTGCGATGAATGCGCCAAGCAGTACGGCGTTTCCCTGAAGTTTTCCTTTAACGAACTGCTCGGCAACCTGATTGGCAGCCAGTTGGGCAAGCCCCGCAAGGGCGGCAAGCGCAAGTGCCCCGAATGCGGTCTTACATTCGAGGAGTTCAAGAGCGCGGGCAGACTGGGCTGTCCGAGAGATTATGAAGTCTTCAAGCGAAACCTTGACCCCCTCCTGGAGAAAATCCAGGGCGGCCTGCAACACGTCGGCAAGGTGCCGGCGAACCTGGGCGAGAAACTTCAACGCCGGCAAGAGGTGAACCGCCTGCAACGCGAACTCGAACTGGCCGTCAGCCGCGAGGAGTACGAAAGGGCCGCGGAACTGCGCGACACTATTCAAAAACTTCGTGAGGAATAGTTGAGCCTCGAATGAAAGACAGCAAATACATGGCCACCGGTGAATGGCTCCGCGGTGAAGGCCCGGAGAGCGACATCGTCATCAGCAGTCGTCTCAGGCTCGCGCGAAATGTCGCCGGATTTAAGTTTCTCTACCGGGCGTCTTCCGATGAACGCAGCCGGATAAACGCCCTCCTCTGCGAGAATATCCGCAAGGCCGGCGTGGCGGATGATATGATATATTACGACCTGGAATCCGTCAACGCCATCGAACGGTCATACCTCGTCGAGCGCCACCTCATAAGCAGAGAACTTGCGGACTCCCGCGGTCCACGCTCCGTGGCAGTCGGGCGCGACGAGTCATTAAGCATCATGGTCAATGAAGAGGACCACCTGCGTATCCAGGTCCTGCAGTCGGGTTTCCGGCTGAGGGAAGCGTTGCAGTGTATGAACGAAGTCGACGACAAACTCAGCGTCCTCGTCGATTACGCCTTCAGTCCGCAGTACGGCTATCTGACGGCCTGTCCCACCAACGTGGGCACGGGAATACGCGTCTCCGTCATGCTTCACCTTCCCGCGCTGGAGTGGACCAAGCAATTGCGAAAGGTCTTCAAGGCCGTCAACAAGATGAACCTGGCCGTGCGCGGCCTCTATGGTGAAGGCACCCAGGCCTCCGGAGACTTCTACCAGGTCTCCAATCAGGTCACTCTGGGAAAAACCGAGGAAGAAATTATCAGCACCGTCGAAAGCGTCGTTAAACAAATCATCCGCTACGAGCGCCAGGTGCGCCAGGCGCTCGTGACCGACAGCCGCACCAGCCTGGAAGACCGTGTATGGCGGGCATACGGAATGCTCAAAAGCGCCCGCGTCATCTCCTCCGATGAAACCATGGACCTGCTCAGCAGCGTCAGGATGGGAGTAAATATGGGCCTGATTGGCGAGGTGAGCATAGAAACCGTGAACGAGTTGTTCATCCAGACCCAGCCCGCCCACCTGCAGAAGCGCGAAGGACGCGAGATCGACACCACCATGCGTGATGCGACCCGCGCCCGATTCATCCGTTCCAGGCTCTCCAACTGACGGGGCGACCGTGTTTATCCCGGGTCCGCGGGGAAGCCCGTCCCGGCGCGACTCAAGAAGGCGACTCCCCCGGCGTTCACCCTCTTTCACGTCACCCCGCGGAGCGCACCTGTGCCAGCGTCTCCTCTACGCGCCGCAAGAACTCATCGCGTTCGAAGGGCTTCTCCACAATAGCGTCAAACAACTCGCGCTCTTCCAACCCGACATTCCTGACGACCGACTGCCCCGTTATCACAATCACGGGCAGGTTGCTCAATTTCCCGTCCGCCTTCACTCGTGTCAGCACCTCGGTCCCGCTTAGTTCGCGCATCCTCAGGTCGAGTATCAGCAGGTCGAACGACCCCTCCCCCAGTAATCGAAGACCCTCGAGCGGCCTCCTGCACGTAGACACCCCGTAGCCGGCCTTCTCAAGCCAGTGGCCCACTATCTTCAGGATGCTCCGGTTGTCGTCGATAACCATTATGTTTCCTTTCATGTATTTCTCCTTTGAGATAAGTTGCAAGATGTTTGCCTCTCCCCGGACGGTCGGGGCGCTATGCTGCTTGGCCGGCGTTCAAGTTATCGTCTTGTATCGCGAAAAACTTCGACCCTCTTCGGGGGCTTTTTACTTTTCGCCCCGCGCAATTCCGCGGCCCCCCAAAACCGCGAAAGGCAAAAGTACAAAAGCGGTCAAGGGCCGTCCCCCTTCGGGGCTTTTTTGGGTTCATCCGGGTTTTCCGGGGAAGGCGGGAATGTGCTTCAAACTCAAGTTGACTGACTTTTTGTTAACCTCGGTGACTGTTACCAATTTTACGGTGACAGTCACTAATCTACGAATCTCGTTCGGCAGGCTCACGAGATTCCGTAATTAGTGACAGTCACCGAGGTTAGCAAAAGTCAGTCAACTTGAGTACCCTATAAACGTAAAACTCAGCGTTAACGGAAAAGTGGCCCCTCTTCCTGTCTCAAGTGTCTTACCTGTTTCGCGGGAATGCGCCGGGCGGGCAGGGATACCCGGAACTCACAAGATACCTCCGGTACCTCACCACCACACTCAGGATTCTTGCGTACTTCTTTCAGTGTAGCCTTTATTGTGAGTGTCGATTGTGCTAACATGCCGCGGGTGAAATCAATCAGGTTGCGTTCAAGCCGTACGCCGGCGAAAGTTACCGATTCCGTTTTTTTTGAGAATGGCAACGCGAGAACAAAGAACAGATAACTTCGAACGGGTTGACTTCATGCCGGTGGTGTGGCCCCGGCCGCGGAGCCTGTTTTGGACCACTGTGGGACGGCTGTCTGTAACCGCCGCCGCTGCCTTCGTTGTTTGTGTGTCCGCGTGGCTGGCGCCGTCACCCACCGGAGTGGGCACGCACTGCCAGTTAGGCATGCCGCCGTGCGCCTTTCATTTGGCCACCGGACTGCCGTGCCCGTCGTGCGGCATGACCACCGCGTTCGCGCACATGGCGCGACTGAACATAGTCGCCGCACTCGATGCCCAGCCCTTCGGGACGGCCCTGTTCATCCTTGTCGTCGCTGCCGGCATCGCCGCCCTGTACTGCGCCGTGTTCAACAGGAGCCTGCTGGGCATCGCTTCGCGCATTTTCACAAAACGCACCGCCGTAATCATCATCCTGGTGTTTCTGCTCACATGGGCATTCCAGGTTATCAAAACCCTTACACTCCGTTAGCCCGCATGCTTGGGCAAGATTTATGGGCGTATGCGTTATAGGCGACCCGCCTACGAAGTCGGCACTGCGCTATCACCGGCCCGTGCCCGTAAATACCGTAACATGCTTCGCTTTCCGGTGTTATAGAGATTGGCGCGGGTGGCGTCGGCGGCATGCTTTCTGCTGATTTATTGTCAAACCGTGCGGGCAATATATCGCCGGACATCGAAAGATGCTGGAATCTCCTCTACACTTACACTGCCACAAATCCCGCACGGCTTTTTTTATGTCC
>QNCA01000125.1 GCA_003644325.1 Planctomycetota bacterium | reverse complement strand
GTTTTCGGCGATGTGGCGCGCCGGGTATTCGAGTGCGCGCCTGACGATGTTCGCCCCGACGGCTTCGTCGCCTTCAAGTTTGATCTCGTCGATCTTTGAGCGCGCGCGCAGACACGCCACGCCCCCGCCGGGCAGTATGCCCTCTTCCACGGCGGCGCGCGTGGCGTGCAGGGCGTCCTCGACGCGGGCCTTCTTCTCCTTCATTTCTATCTCCGTCGCAGCGCCGACGTTAATCTGGGCGACGCCCCCGGCGAGTTTCGCCAGGCGCTCCTGCAGTTTCTCCCTGTCATAATCCGAGGTCGAATCCTCGATTTCTCTGCGTATCTGGTTGATGCGGCCCTTGATTTCGTCGGTGGAGCCGGCGCCCTCGATGATGGTGGTGTTGTCCTTGTCGGCGACGACCTTCTTGGCGCGGCCCAGGTCGGAGACCTCCACGCCTTCAAGTTGTATGCCGAGGTCTTCGAAAATCGCCTTGCCGCCGGTGAGTGTGGCGATGTCCTGGAGCATGGCCTTGCGACGGTCGCCAAAGCCGGGAGCCTTTACGGCGAGGCATTGCAGCGTGCCGCGCAGTTTGTTCACGACCAGTGTCGCCAGGGCCTCTCCCTCGATGTCCTCCGCTATGACTACCAGCGGCTTGCCGGCACGGGCGATCTTCTCAAGCAGCGGTATGAGGTCCTTGACCGCAGATATCTTTTTCTCGTGGATGAGTATGTAGGGGTCTTCCAGGGCGCATTCCATGTTGTCCGGGTTGTTGACGAAATGCGGCGAGAGGTAGCCCCTGTCGAACTGCATTCCCTCGACCCAATCCACGGTGGTCTCCAGGGTTTTGCCTTCCTCGACGGTGATAACGCCGTCTTTGCCGACGCGCTCCATGGCCTCGGCTATCATCTTGCCCACTTCTTCGTCGTTGTTTGCGGCGACGGTGCCGACCTGTGCGATTTCTTTCTTGCCGGAGATAGACCTGCTCATCTTTTTGAATTCCCCGACGACGGCGGCGATGGCCTTTTCCATCCCGCGTTTGAGCGCCATGGGGTCTGCCCCTGCGGCGACGTTCTTCAGGCCTTCGTCGAAGATGGCCTCCGCGAGGATGGTCGCCGTGGTAGTGCCGTCACCGGCGTCGTCGCTGGTCTTGCTTGCGACTTCGCGAACCATCCGGGCGCCCATGTTTTCGTAGTTGTCCTTGAGTTCGATTTCCTTCGCCACGGTCACCCCGTCCTTGGTGACGGTGGGCGCGCCCCAAGATTTCTGTATGATGACGTTGCGGCCTTTGGGGCCGAGCGTAACGCGAACGGCCCGGGCAAGTTGCTTGACGCCCGAGCGTATGGCCTCTCGGGCTTCCTGTTGAAAGAGAATTTTCTTTGCGGACATGTCTTCTCCTCCTCAGTTTGTATTACGGTGGCAGCCAACATCTACGAGCCGGCCCCCCCCGACAAATCGGGGGGCTGCGCTCCATAATGGCGACGGTCACCTTTCAGTCGCCGAAGCCGGCAAAACCTCAGTCAACTTGAGTATCCTGGAACCCGGGGCGCGCCCTGCCTTACTTCGTTAATCGACCCTGATTGAAATCTCTTTGGGTTTCGCTTCCTCTTTCTTGGGCAAGGTCACCTCCAGCACGCCGTTTAATTTGAACAATAGTCGCTTCGAAACAAAAACGCTGCGGAAGACTACTACACCGTCAAGATTAAAAACAGGGATTCACGGTACGCTGCCAGTGTAAACCGGACATTTGAGGACAAGCCCGGCGGCATTGGGAATCCTTCAACGGCTTGCTAAAACTTAAATAATATTCCGATAGATAGATAATCCGCATCGTCGTCTTCACTGTAAACTTCTTCCACAACATTCCCCCCGAAAATGTGGCTGTAGGAGAACAGTAAACTGATGTGTGGATTGACCGCGTAGTTGACCAGGATGTCTATTTCTTGCGCCAAGTTGTCTTTCCCGTGGGTAGGTCGCCCGATATAGCCGAAGATCCTGCCGTTGTCCTGTGTAGGACCCGAGCCCATATACCATCTATCGTCCTCTTCGTTCAAACGCAATATATGATAGTCCGTGCGCAGCATGAGATTTTTGATTGGATGCAATATCAATTGAACGAACAGGTCTTCATTGTTCATTAAATCGCAATAAGGCAGCAAATTGTACTTTCGGGTCCCCGGCGCCATCTGGAAAAAGGTCTCGTGATCGCCATCACTCGGGTCCCCGTCGCCCGAGCCGACATAATAGCCGACTCGCAACCAGGGTTTCGCAAATACCCTGGTAAATTGATACCCGACCTCCGCGGTCATCGCGTATGCACTCTGATCCAATTCGTACCAATCCCCAAATTGTGCTCCTCCCCACAAAAGCAAATCCAATTTGCCGGGACCTACGTCATATACACCTGCTACGTGGCCGCCGAACATATGGATGTTGATGTCAGCGCCATTCGGGACAAACATTTTTCCTGTATTGTCTACACGCTGGGTAACGTGTCTGTCATCGCGGTAATTATAATAAAAAGCGGCCAGTTCCATGCCGGGGATAAAAGAACCCCGCTTGGCAGTCAACGTGAACGTAGCAATTTTGATGTTACCGATAGTTTCGTTTATATCTTCCTCCCACCCTCCTTGCGTGGGGTAGAAGAATGAGGTAGTGACATTTATTTTCTCCTGATCGTATTGGCCCAGGGCGCCGTCAAAACTTCTGCCGAAGGCGGACCAGCCGAACGGACTGATCATCCGGTCCCCCAGGCGCATTTTTTTCAATGCGTTAAAGTGCTTGCCGTCGGTCTTCCGCAATACCTCCAGGCCGTCGCTGTATTCGAACCTGCCCACCTTAAAGAGCCACCTGTTTTTGCCCGGGCTATGGAAGGCCAGGTACGCCTGGTGAAAACCCACGTTACGGGGGTTGGTGCTATCGTTGTGCTTGTAGTACAGGCCGCCCATGCCCAGAGGCCCCTCGGGCGGTTTCTTAAAGGCATCGTCCGGCACGCCGAACATGTGGACGTATTGTGGCTGCACAAGAACTGTCCAACATTCGGAAGTAAATTTGAGATTCAGCCGGGTTCTCTGAAAACCGTAACTGTACTTGTTATCATGCGACGGGCCTTCAAACCAGTTCCAATATGCATACCTGGCAAATATCTCGCCACCTAAACTTAGGCGGGTTTTGCCGTCCTCCGACTTGTAAATCTGGAAGCCGCCCTTGGGAAGGGAATAATCAAACCAATTGTGATTCTTATCTTGTGCCGGAACTTCCGCCGGCTGTGTTTCGGCCGCCCCCGCATTCTCTTCTGCCTGGACGCTAAGCGGGTAAATCACAAGGATGATCGCCGCCAGCAGGCTGATTGCGCTCCATCGCCCGGGAAAAGCAACAATGCTGAACAAACCCCGCCATCCTTGTTTTTCTCCCTCGCATTTGGCATTTTGTCGGCCTTTGCGTGAATTAGGCGTTATGCTCTTGCTCCAAGTCATGGATAAACTCCTTTCGGTTGGGTCTGCCTGTCTATTGGAAACGCCATAGGATGGTTAGCCGGATCCTCCAAACAGGCGTCTCTTCTTGCCCTGCTGGGCCCAAAGCTCCATCTGGATAATACCTTTTTCCCTTTCGGCTAGAGAGACGAACTGAAAATTGACTGTCTCTACTGACCGTGCTTGCGCCAAATTGACTATCCCTTTTATGTTGGCGGCCTGCAGATTTGTAAACAGAAGGTTCGCTCCGGCAACGTTCGTTCCTGTTAATACAGTATTGTTGAGGAGAGCGAGATTCAGGTCGGCGTGTCTCAGGTCTGCGTCCTGTAAATCACAATGCGTCATGTCTATCTGTGGGAGCATGGCAAACCTGAAGTTTGCGTTTCTCAACCGAGACGACTGAAGATTGGCTTCCATCAACGTCGCGTGCTTGAAACTGGCTCCCGTTGCCTTGAGGAACGGCAGGTGCAGGCCGTCTGCGTCAAGGCCCCGGAGATCGGCGCCATCAAGAATTACCGGTGTTCCTTCCAAATCCGCATCCTTGAGATACTGCTGCACGGCCGGGAAACTCTCGTGCCCGGATAAATCAAAATACGGCTCTAATCGTATACCCGAGAAGTCCCTTTCACCCTCGAGAATCTTGGTTATAAACTCCTGACCTTGTAGTCGTGTCCTTCTCTCAGCCATGATGCTGTCTCCCCGAAGCGCGATTCGGCATATTCGTTATAGATAAGGAATGTCTCCCTTGAACGTGGGCGCCACGTCGAATATGCTTCTGTTCAACATCCCACGGACCGTCAAAACCAGATTGATTGCCCACCCTATAGTGATGGCTGCCGCCAAGACGATCGCTATCGTTTTCAGAAAGGGCACGCCTAAGGACTTGGCAAGGAGAAGAGTGGCAATCGTGTAGGCGGCAGGTGGAAATATGAATGCCCAGTAGCCAAGCGTAACCGGCACCCTATGCTTGACGAAATACAGTATGATTGATACAAGAGCGTATGTCAGCCACCATAACCCAAAGCCCCACAACAACAACGAAGTGACCTTAACGAGTGATGCCAGTAGAACCGGGTCTATCAGGCCCACACCGCTTTTCATCAATACGGGTATCAGGGTGTTCATGGCAATAATGGAAACGCCGACCGGCGCCACTCCAATCATGAAACTGGGCGCCACATCGCGCCGCGGGAAATTGTAAAACAGCAAACGGAACAGTATGATAGTATAGAAAATGATGGTTAGAGGGATCGCTATACCCAGGATTACCGTGTTAAGGAACAGCATGGCTCGCGCATCAGCAACGCTTTTCATGTGCATGGCCCAGAAGTTCCCCGCAAACACGAGCACAAAAAGACCAACGGGAGGCAGGAACCAGAAACCTAAGGCCCTCCCAGGATGGGCATGGTTGCCGCTGGTCACCTTGATTGGCCCAAAGAACACAAAGAAAATCCCATCAATCAAAGCAATGTACCAGAATATCGCAGCCAGGGTTTCTGCGGCAGCGCAAGAAATAAACGACAGAGGGATATTCAGTAACCCTGTGGCACATATAGCCGCCGCAATGGAAATAGCGGAATAGAATTGAATGAGGCTTGCGTGCCGCCACTCCTTTGATATGTTTTCCCAGCCCACGGCAAATCGCACGATCATGAACACGGCGGAGACGGCAAATCCGGCCATTGCCAGCAACAAGAAAGCCTCGGCCAGGACATGCAGCGCGCCGGCGCTCTTTCCCGAAAGAATCTGGTAGACGTTGGCCAGGGCGCCTGTGCCCATGACGAAGATGAACCAACGAGGCGAAAACCATTGCAAAATGTACTTGGTTGTTAGTTCTTGTTTGCCGGCCACGGTTTACCCTTCATCAATGTAAGCGTTGATATCACTCGTTAACCAAGTATCTCATCACACAACCCGAAAGGGAATCTGAACAACAAAGCATGCAACCAATGTGCGTTCTACTACGGTGCTCAAGTTGACTGACTTTTCCCGGGCAACGCAGGGGGCCCGACTATAAGTTCTCAAGTTGACTGACTTTTTCTGGATGATGGTGGGTGCTTGATTATAATCTGCTGTTT
>QNCA01000124.1 GCA_003644325.1 Planctomycetota bacterium | reverse complement strand
GTTGATGCTGGCGAAGCAGATAACGATTCAGGAGGGGGACGCCGCGTTCGCGAGAGAAGAATGGCGGCCGCATCGAATGAAGACCCTGGCCGCCGCGAACGGCAGGCTGATACTGGTTACCGCAAAGGGAGAAATTCTGACATTCGACCGGCGGAAGTAAATTTTTCACGGCGGCATCGCTTTCGGGCTTCGCAATGGTGACCCGTCGCCTTGCGGCCCCTACGGGCCGCCTGTATGGGCGGCGGTTTACCCACTCCCCGTCGCGATCCTGCCGAGAAAGGATTCGCCGTCGAGGCCCTCGAGCGCACCCAGACGGTCACTGTAGCCGAGGTAGTCGAGAATAGTCGGAAACAGGTCCACGATTCTTACGGGTCCAAACCTGCAACGCCGAATGCCGGGCCCCGCGAAAACCATCGGTATGCGCATCTCACAGCGGTGCAGGCCGCCGTGCGCGCCCTTGTTCTCCGAAACCAGTTCATGACCGGCGCTTGGATATACAATGACGTCTCCCACCCTTTCTTTTGAATCGAAGACTTCAACGCACTGCACCACGGCGTCGGGGAACTCCGTCCCGGCGGTCGCCGCCAGCCACTCGCGCGCGCTGTGGAAGCCTTCCCCGACCAGCGCTCCCGCCTTTTCCGTATGCGTGTACGCGAACGGGTCGGAGCCGGAAACTACCCTGTACCTGTAAAGTTTTTTGCCGTTGATTGTCTTCCTTTCGATCTCAGCCTCGCCGTCGCGATGATAGACGGCCACCGCCCCTTCGCCCTTGCGGGCGAGAACATGTTCAACGGCATCGTATTTCAGCAGGGCCTTTACCAGGTCAACTTTTACGCCGCTGGACACTTCGTAATTGCGAATGCGCCGGAGCGAGACGGGTTTCGCGAAAAGATTCACGGAGCGGAAGCGGTTCGGCAACTCCGAGGAAAGATAGATGTACGCATACCTGTTGCCGGATATGGTGACGACGGCGTTGTTATAATTAAAACGGTCCAGGCGTTCACTCCACTCCAGTTCGTAATTGCCGAAATCGCCGTCCGTCACCCTCATGCCCAAATCCCGGCGCATGGCCTGCAACAGGTCAAAGCCGTCGTCCGGATTCACGGTCATCATGCCGTGGTCGCTGAGGTGAATGAGCAGGAGTTTATCCAGCACGCCGATTTTATCGAGCCGGTGAAACATCTTGCCCAGTTCGGCGTCGATGAATTTCACGTAGTCGCGGTAGTCCTCTGTTTCGGGGCCGTACAGGTGGCCGTAGAAGTCGGTGCCTATGATATATAGTATCGAAAAGCGGGGGTATCGGTTGACCGTGCTGCAATATTCGAAAATCCTGGCCACATTGTCGCAGCATGCGGCGTCATGCATGCCCCACAGGCCGAACACGTGCGCCCGCAGCGAATTGTAGAACATGCGCGCATAGTGGTCCGCGCCGCGGTGGATGGGCCAGAAGTTGACAAACGTGTACTGGTCTTCCAGCACCTCCATCAGGGTGGGGACCTTGCAATCCTCGTTCACCGACCAGACGTCTACATAGCGGTCATACTGGCGGAAGGTCAGTGTCTCGCGGTCGATGTATTTCATGGCGGTAACGCCGGAGTGCGCGCCGTAACGACCGGTAACACAGGCGGTGAGTAAAGCATAGGTGACGCTTGGCGCAGCGGTGAAGGCGCTGTCGGATACGGCGCCGCGGTCGTAGAGATAGCGGCTGAAGTTCGGCAGTTCGCCCCGCTCCATCATGCCGTAGAGGAGTTCCGGCTTGAGTCCGTCGGTCAGGATGAAGAGGACCATGCGGTCGCCGGGCCCGGCCGCGGACCGGGGGCTGCCGGCCAGATCCGCGAGGATTGCCTCCTCGGCCTTTACGTAACAGGAACAGAGGCAGACCGCCAGAAGCAGGCACGCGCCGACGATTCTAATCGACACTTTTCAACTCCCCGTTGCTATTTCATAGGCTCGACGATTACTTCCATCCCTTCCTTAATTCCCAGTTTCTCGGCGGCGTTGCCGCGGTTGACCGCTATCTCCAGCATATCGTAACTATTGAATATCGCCAGGGCGCTTCCCGGCTCGTTTTCCGCGTACGACTTGCTCACGCCCTCGATTTCAACCCCGGCTACGCGCACCTTCACACGGCCGCCGACCATGTCGCGCGGGATGTTGCTCATCGCGTTGCCGAAACTGTCTATGTAAAGTATGACGCCGGCAATCCCGCCTCGCACGGCGGGATGCGCCCGTGGAATGTCGAACCGGGCTATGGACGGTATCTCGCGCGCTATCTCCTCCACCGCGCCGCCCGAGGCGAGCATTCCGGCAACCGGCGCGAAAACGTCACGCCCGCAAAACGTCTCCGAAGGCGTGACCGGCGGCCTGTACGTAACCTCGTAGAACTTCGCCCCCGCGCTCTCCCGCGCCACGGGGCTCAGACAGCGGTTGTCCGGCGCGATGAACGTGTATCGCTCCGTGCGCACGACCAGTATCTTCCTGTCGGTGCCGACGCCCGGGTCCACCACCACGGTGAATATCGTCCCCTCCGGAAAATGCCTGTAGGACCCCAGCAGCACCAGGGCCGCATGCATCACCGAATGACGCGGTATCGAGTTTGAAATGTCGATGACGTTGGCATCGGGGCAGTATCGGGCAATAACGCCCTTCATTACTCCGACGAAATTGTCGTCGAGACCGAAGTCGGTCAGCAGCGCTATGACGGGTCTGGACATTTCAGGTCAAAGGTAAAAGGTCACAGGTCAAAATCACAATAGAGACGGTTGGACAACGGCCGACCATTGTAGTAATACAAGAAGAATAGTGCAACCTTATGCGGCACGGCGGGAGCATGTCGCAATGGCAGTTGACAACCGGAAGGTGAATGATATAATCTCGCGCCTTCAGATGAATGTGCTGAAGGACTTCATTGAAAACCGGCGGAGGAGCGACAATGGACCCGGACGAAGTTATGCTGGAATGCGAAGAACGGATGGAGAAGGCGGTTGAATTTCTCAAGAACGAATACCGCACCATACGCACCGGCAGGGCCGGCACGGGGCTGGTTGAGAATATAAGGGTGGATTACTATGGCAGCCCGACGCCGCTGAAGCAACTGGCGGGAATAGCGATACCGGAGGCGCGGCTGATAGTGATAAAGCCTTACGACAGGGCGGCGCTGGGAGAGATTGAGAAAGCCATCCTGAAGAGCGAACTCGGCATCACCCCGCAGAGCGACGGCAAGGTGATACGGCTGAGCGTTCCCCCGCTGAGCGAGGAAAACCGAAAGAAACTGGTCGCGCAAGTCAAGGATATGGCCGAACAGCAGCGCGTGTCCATACGCCACATCAGGCACGACGCGATAAAAAAGATGGAAGAAGCCGAGAAGAAAAGCGACATCACCGAAGACGATTTGCACAGGTACAAGGATGCCATACAGGATTTGACGAAAAAATACGAGGAAGAAATAAGCAAGGTCCTGGAAGCGAAAAGCGAAGAGGTAATGGAAGTGTAACCGGACTTTGGATCCAGGATTTCTCAAGTTGCCGGTTTTACCGCATCATCGGTGACTGTCACCGCATAAGCGCCAAATGGGGGCTTAGCTCAGTTGGCAGAGCAACTGCCTTTTAAGCAGTAGGTCGCAGGTTCGAGTCCTGCAGCCCTCATTATATTACTCAAGTTGACTGACTTTTGCGAACCTCGGTGACTGTCACCAATTACGGAGCCGTTCCGTCCTTGTCGGAACGGATCGTAGATTGGTGACTGTCACCGTAAGGCCCGGCAAAATGGAAACTTATAGTCAAACATCCGGCATTGCCCGGGAAAACTCAGTCAACTTGAGTATATTAGATGTCGGATATGAAAGGTGACCGTCACCTTTCCGTTGAAAATCCGACATCTGACATCCGGAATCCAATCGACCCCATCGTCTAGCCAGGTCTAGGACACAGGGTTTTCATCCCTGCAACACGGGTTCAAATCCCGTTGGGGTCGCCAGAAAATGAAGGGCCGCCCTTGAACAGGGACGGCCCTTTTGTCGTCTTCAGGGCTGGCAACGCAGGTTGTTCATTGACGGGATTCGGAGGGCTGCTCGTTGTCGGCGAGGCGGGATGCGACGACCTCGGCGATGATGCCTTCGCCGATGACGTTGATGTGCGTGTCGTAGGAGTAGTACGGCCATGCGCCGGATTCGACGCTCTCGCGCAACTTCGGATACGTGTCAATCAGTTCGATGCCGTTGTGCGCGCAGAATTCTCTCAGGACCCGGTATTGCGCGTTGTGATTCTCCTTCAGCATTCCGATGAACTCATCGGCGTCTATTTCGGTGCCGTCTCTCTTCTTCAGGAGTTCGCGCAGGCCGGGCCGCGCGAATTTGAATATCTTTTCCCTGTCGAAGTTCTGCAATGCTTCTTCCATAAAGACGGTCAGCTTTGCGGGAAGATATACTACGACGAAGCGCGCCCCCGCCCCGTCACACAGTCGCTTCGCCTCCAGCAGAGACTTCTCGGTTTCCTTCCATCCCGTGCCCTCTTTTATCTGCGCGGGCGACCGGCACAACGAGTAAAACGTCCACCTGTCGAAGGAGATTGGCCTTTCGAGGCCTCCTGCGTTCAATACCCTGGGCTCGGGATATTGCGGCAGTGGGGAGGCCCTCGGACCTGACGGCGCCGGCCCCAGCGCCCTGACCAGGAACAGCATCAGCCGGACGACCGGCCTGTTGTATGGAAACGACATTTTCTCAATCCCGTTGAACTCCACCCAGTCCTTGCCGGATTTTTTGTATTCGTCGAAATGCTTCGCGTCGCGCAGGTCGTTGCCCTGGAAGTATCCCCACACGACGATCTTCGGCTTCTTGGGCAGGCCGTATTTTTTGAGAACGATGGCTTCCTGCTGGGGGCCGTAGCCGCTCACGCCGACGTTGTAAATGCTGAGGCCGAGTTTCTTCGCCGCGAGGGCGGACCAATACTTCTCGCGCGGGACCGGCGACTGCGCCACGTATGAATCGCCCACGGCGACGATGTCGCAGCGCTCCGGAACTTCCGCATTGCAGAAGCCGTCGGAGTCGGTGAAGAGCGTCAGGTCCACCGCCTCCTCGCCGGTGTGTTCGGGGTTGACCAGTTGCCCGTCAATTACGTGATTGCCGAAGCGCCACGGCTCGAACGTGTATTCCTCGCGGACGTTCGGCTTGAGTTTATAGGCGAGGTCGGGCTCCAGGACGTTGAACTCGCCCTCGGGCCAGAGTATGGACTTATCGACAAAGGACGTCTGGATGCGGGGGAAGAGCGAAAGCGCGACGTCCAGCAGGATGAGACAGACGGCGGAACTTGCGGCAAGGACGATAAATTTTCCAAGCCTGCGTATCATCGCCGCCCGCGTGCGGGAAAGGCTGATGAGCGCCAGGATGATATTGCAAGCGATAAGCGCCGCGGCGGGAAAGAGCATCACCACCGTGTAGCCCATGACCAGCGGGTTCCAGTCGGGGACCTCATCCGGCCTCAGCGGCCTGTGCAGAAGAAAGACGGCGGGAAGGATGAGGGCCGCGGCCGCCATGAGTATCCCC
>QNCA01000123.1 GCA_003644325.1 Planctomycetota bacterium | reverse complement strand
GAGCCGTTCCGCCCTTGTCGGAACGGATCGTAGATTGGTGACTGTCACCGTAAGGTGTTGTGAAACAGCAGATTATAATCAAGCACCCACCATCATCCAGAAAAAGTCAGTCAACTTGAGTAAATATATTCTAACGGGGAATCGTGCGGGAATCCCATATTTTTTTGAACCTTATCCCCGTCGGCCGGTTGTATATGGTGGTTGAAACGTTCTTCCAAAGAGTTATGCGATTCCCAAACACGTATGAAAGGAGGCCCACCATGAAACGTTTAATAACACTATCCTTCATCACGCTCCTCTGTGCGACGTTTTTCCAATCCTCCGTATGGTCCGATACCGCCCCGGACTACCCTAAAGTGGCAAAAGAACAGCAAAGATTAATCAGGCAGTACAACAAATTTCTGGACACGCTGGAGGAATTCATATGTAAGCACAGGGACACGGACAAGGACTCGACCAGGCGCGCACTGGCGGCCGTCGAGTATGCCAGGAACCGCGACGTTGCCGAAAAGATGGACATTGTTGTTGAGTTAATGCGCGATGGTCAGAGGTTCGACGCAATCACACAGTGCCTTATCGTCGATGAGGACTTCGAGAAGATCGAGCGGTTGCTCCGGGGGGAGGCTGAAAACCCGAAGGCTAAAATAAGGGTTCTTATAGACATTTTGGTGAAGGCCGAGGCCATTCGTATCGAAATGGTCAAGAACGACGTTGAGCCGTGGGACCGGCGGGGAGAGATAAAAAAGGCCATTGCAAAAACCGTAATGTTGATCAAACAACAGGAAGGCCTGCTGAACAATCTCGGCGGCATCGGAACCGGCGGCGGCATGACCCCGGGCGAGGCGCGGCGTATTCAGGACAAACTGAAGGGAGCCGCGCGGGATATCGCCGACGCCCTGGCCGGTATGGGGGGCGTCGCCGGCCCGGCGGCGGACGCAATGGGAAACGCCGCCGGGAGCATGGGCCGGGCGTCCGCCGCTGTCGGCGGGATGGGCGCAGGCTCGGGCAGCGGCTCCGGCTCCGGCGGGGGACAGGCCGGGAAGGACGCGGCCGGCGCTATGAACAATGCCATCGATCACATGAAAGACGCGAAGGACAAGATGGATGCCATAGTCAAAAAAATAGATGATGAGATTAAGAAGTCCGGCTACGACCTCAAGACACTGTCGCAGCGGGAAAAGGACATTGCGGAAAGGTTGAACCGACTGCGCAAGGACGCTGCCGGGGCTGCGGGCGCTTCGTCAGGAGCAAGCAAGAATCTCGGCAACGCGGCGTTGAAGTCCCGCAAGGCCGCCGACAAGATGAGCAGGGCCGCCCGGGGCGGCGGCTCGGGCAGCGGCTCAGGCAGCGGCTCAGGCAGCGGTTCAGGCAGCGGAGCCGGCGGGGCCTCGAAGGACCAGGGCGACGCCCGCGATTACGTTGACGAGGCGATAGCGGACCTGCGCGGGCAGATGGACCGTCTCAAGGCTATCCTCGCACTCGAGAACGTTGAAAAGTCGCTCAAGACAATGATACGGATACAGAAAGAGGTGAACAAAACCACCGTCGGCGCCCACCGCAAGCGGCAGGAGTTCGCGGAAAAGAACCCCGGCCGCAAGTTTGTGTTCGGCCGCGTCCTGCGCCACAGGATAATGAGCGCGCGCGGCAAGGAAGGCGACCTGGCGTTCATGGCCGACAAACTGGCCGGGATACTGCGTGATGAAGACAAAGCGGTATTCCCGGGCATGCTTGACATCATGCGCGACGACATGCTCGTAGTGGTCGAGAAACTGGGGAAACGCGACGTTGGCGAAGAGACGCAAATCATAGAAGGCGACATCCTGAGAAACCTTGAGAGACTCCTCCAGGCGGTGCATATCGACCTGGGAACGCTCAAGGAGAGGCAGCGCAGAAAGGGCAGAGACGGTCAGCCCGGCTCGGGCGGCGGGAAGTCCAAGCCACCGCGTCATCAATGCCTGCCTTCCCTTGCAGAGGTAAAGATGCTCCGCATACTGGAGATCGAGGTTCAGTTCCAGACATCGCAACTGGCCGAGGCGCACAGGCGCCGCATCGCCGCGATTGAGGCGGATAAGAGGCTGTCACCCGCGCAGAAGGCGCAAAGGAAGCGCGCCGAGGAGGAGCAAAAGGTCCGCCTCGGCAGGCGTCTCGCGAGCAAGCAGGCTCGCATCCAGGCGCTTACCGCGGAACTCCTCGAAAAGATAAAGAAAGCCGGCAAATAGGTCTTGAACGATGAGACACCTCCTTACAGCATCGGCAATCGCCGCATGCGTGGCCATCCTCACCGGGTGCGTCACGCATGCGGTTACCCACGGGTCAACTGAAAAGCACGGAATCATGCCCGCAGAGGGGACACTCACTCCGCCTTAGGCGGATTAGCACAAGCCCGTTCAACTTGAGCAACAAGGAGGCCAACAATGAGGTATTTGAAAACATTTATCGTGACGGCAGCCTGTGTGGCGTTCGTGCTGGGCGGCAGGGCGTACGCCGTTTCCTGTCGCGCTTGCGCCGAGAAGGGGCAGAGGGACGGCATGAAACTTCTCGAAGAGGCGCACGAACTCATGCGCGAACTCTCAGAGACACATCTGCCAATGGGCGACGTCGGCCCCGGCGTGCAGAACGACCAGCGCAGAATCATTCGGAACCTCGACGACCTCGTCAGGATGATTTTGGACCGGGGAGCAGAGACCTACCAGGACCCTCGGGACGGCGAGAACAGAAAGAATGACGGTTCCTCCGGCCAGACTAATCCGGACAATGGCGCCCCGGGCGGTCCCGACCCGGCTCCGGTGCGTGGAGCGCCCTCGGAGGGGGAAGGCGGCAAGTCCGGTGATGACGCTACGGCGCCTCCGACAGGGCACGGGAAGGCATGGAGCCCCCTTCTGCCGGACAGGGAGTACAAAGACACCCGGATGCCCAAAGACACGAAGACCGTTCCCGCTTACCGGGAACTGCTGCGGCGCTTCCGAGAGACGGTCGCGCGCGAAGCCGCCCGCCTTAATGATAAAAGGTGACTGTTACCCTTACCCCTCGGACCCTGACGGGCGGGCGCGTCTCGCGCTATATCCATCCCTCCCTGCGGTACCATTCCGCCGTCAGGCGGATGCCCTCGCGGAGGCCTATCTTCGGGGAGAAGGCGAGTTCCTTTTTTGCCCGCTCGCAGGAGCAGAGCCAGCAGCGCTGTGCCAGTTCGATTGAACGCGCGACGGTAAGTAGCGGCGGCCCCGACCGCTCCGGGCGCAGTCCCAGGGCGCGGGCGGTCGCCGCAAGCGCCGTTATCCACCTGCCCAGCAGTTTGACCGTGTCGCCGTGTACGCGCAGGCGGATTGCCGTTTTGCCGACGACCTCGCCGATGGCGTCAGTGATTTCTTCCCACGAGTGCGGCTTGTCGTAGGAGATGAAATAGGTTCTTCCCGCGGACTCCTCCGCCAGGCCCGCCAGCGCAATCCCTTCCACGATGTCCCTTACGTGCGTCGAGAGGAGACTCGCCCGGCGGAAACCGACTATGGTCGCCAGGTGGCGCCGGGCGTTTTTGAACAGGTCCAGCCCGTCGCGGTCCCGCGGGCCGTAAACCGCGGAGGGGCGGACGATGGTTACCGGCAGGCGGTTTTCGAACCTGTGCGCGAACTTTTCCGCGAGCAATTTACTGCGGCCGTAATGACTGACGGGGCGCGGGGTGTCGTCTTCGGTCACGACCCTGCCGTCACGGCAGGGGCCTGCGGCCGCCTGGCTGCTGACCAGGACGAATTTCCTTATCGAATCGCCGGCGGCGGCGCAGGCGCGCAGCATGTTCCGCGTGCCCAGGGCGTTGGTCTCGATGTAACCGCGCGCGTTCCACGCCCGTGTCACGCCGGCGTTGTGAAAGATGTATTCCTGTCCCTTTACCACGGGCGGCAGGGACTCCGGCAGGCGCGCCTCTCCGTAAGCGAAGCGCACCGGCAGCGCCTCAATCCATTGCAGGTTACTGGTCCTGCGCACCAGGCACGTCACCTCGTGACCGAGGGAGAGCAAATGCTCTACAAGGTGACTGCCGACGAAGCCGTTTGCGCCTGTGACGAGAACGCGCGCCATATCACTCCAGAGTCAGTTAAATGCGGGAAACGGGATTATATGGTCTGCGCGGGCTTCTATCAAGTTTGGGCGCGATGTTGTCGATAACCATGACACGGTGAGATGGGACATGGCGACACGGATTTCAGGGGAAGCACAATGACGATTCTTTCATGTGGATTATGGATTTCGGCGCTCCTTTTCGTCGTTTGCACGGTGGACAGGCTTTTCGTCAAGGGCATGAAGTTGGGCCTGTATCGCTTTTTCGTCGGTCCCGCCGTGCTCGTGCACGACCTCAGCCAGGTCGTGGCGTGCCTGCTGACCGGCGCCAGGGTGAAGAACGTTCAACTGGCCAACCCCAAGGGCGGCCGCGTGGAGCACGAAAAGCCGAAGATTCCGGGCCTGGGAGACCTCGCTATCGCCATCGCCCCCATGCTCGCGTGCGGCGCGGTGCTGCTGCTCATTCCCCGGATATTCAGCATTCCGTTGCACGTAGCCCCGCCGCTGCCGATACTCGTGGACCTGACGCCGGACTCACTCGCCGAGACCGCACACGGCCTGATAGATTCATGCAAGGGCGCGGCGCTCTACCTGGCGAACGCGCATTATTCCCTCACCTTTGCCGCCTTCATCTACCTGAGCGTCATCTTCGTCATCGGAATTACGCCCGACAAGGGCAAACTAAAGTACGCTATCGCATGCGTGGCCATAGTCACGGTGGTGATGTACTTCGCCGACGGGATGATGAACAACGCCGCGGAGAACTTCGCGGTGAACGTCCTGTGGGGGCCGTTGAGTTTTGCGGTGCCCATGGCGCTGCTTTGCCTGGGCGTGACGCTGGCGCTTTCAGCCGTCGTGAGCGCCTTCAAGAGCAAGAAAAAAACCTACCCGCTGCCCAAGGGCATGACCAGCCCCGCCTGAAAAACAGGAAGTCGGTAGTCAGAGGTCAGAAGTTACTGGTCAAAAGTCGGAAGTATCTGCGTCCATCAGCGTTCATCTGCGGCGAGATTCCGTAGGTCAGTTTTTTCTCTTCTTTGCGCCTCCGCGGCCAAGTCGGATTGCGGATGTCAGACATCGGATTCTGTCCCCTTCCTACTCGCCTACTGCGCCTGTAAGCGAAGCGGTGGCTTTCCTACTGCCTACTTTCCCGCTCCCTACTTTCCTGCTCTCCTACTTTCGAAACGGTCTCTGCCCCCTCGTCCTGCGTCCTCGGGACTCCGCGCCTCGTCGCGCCGCTCCTCAGCGCTCCGCGCCGCAGCGCTCCCGCCAGGCCGAAAAGGCCCGCTCCGAGCAACACAATCGCGCCCGGCTCGGGGATGATGTTTCCGCTAAGCGGGATGATGTCGCCGTTGTACCAGGTGCCGCCGAGGCACTGCGTGGTGGTTGCAATGCCGTTGTACGTCTGGCCGAGCGGCAGGTAGTAGAGCGTGTGGCCGTTCAGGTCCAGCGATGCCCCCTCGTTCAAGACAAGACCGTAGGTGTACACGTCGGAGTCCAAGCGAT
>QNCA01000122.1 GCA_003644325.1 Planctomycetota bacterium | reverse complement strand
CTTCTTTATCAATTTCCGGGCGGTAGGCGGATGCTCCTCCAGGTAGGTGCCCAGGTGTTCGTTGACTATCGACTCCACTATCCCCTGGACCTCGCTGTTGCCGAGTTTGGTTTTGGTCTGTCCCTCGAACTGCGGCTCCGGAACCCTCACACTGAGCACGCATGCCAGACCTTCCAGGAAGTCCTCGCCGCTCGGGGTCTTGGAATTTTTCAGAAGGTCACTCTTGCGCGCATAGTTGTTGAACGTCCTGGTCAGGGCGGATTTGAAGCCGGTAACGTGCGTACCGCCCTCGCGCGTGTTGATGTTATTGACGAAGGCCGGCATGGCACTTGAATAACCGTCGTTATATTGCAATGCGGCCTCGACCTCAATGCCGTTGCTCCTGCCGGAAATGTAGATGATGTCCGAGTGAAGGGTCTGTTTCTTTTCGTTAAGGTGTTTAACAAATGCCCTGATACCGCCGTTGTAGATAAACTCATCGGAGCGGCCGCTGCTTTCTTCTCTTATCGTAATGCGCAGGCCGGTGTTCAGATAGGCCAGTTCGCGCAGGCGGCTCGCGACGGTGTCGTAGTTAAACTCCAGTACCGAAAAGATGGTTGGATCCGGCTTGAAGGTCACGCGCGTGCCGCGTTTCTTGGTCCTTCCCCGTTTTTCCAGTTTACATTGCGTAATGCCGCGCTCATATTTCTGGTAATGGGCAAATCCATCCCTGTAAACTTCCACCTCCAGCCACTCACTGAGGGCATTTACCACTGATACGCCGACTCCGTGCAGCCCGCCCGATACCTTATAGGTGCGGCGGTCAAATTTTGCCCCGGCATGGAGCACCGTCATTATCACCTCCACCCCGGGCTTTTTTTCGTCAGGATGCATATCGACCGGGATGCCGCTTCCATCATCCGACACGGTGACCGATCCGTCCTCGTTCAAGACAACATCTATGTTCTTACAAAAGCCTATCATCGCCTCGTCGATGCTATTATCAACCACCTCGTAGATGAGGTGATGCAGACCGGCGCTGCCGGTATCGCCTATATACATCGAGGGTCGTTTGCGCACGGCCTCGAGGTTGCGAAGAACCTTTATGTCCTGCGCACGGTACCTGTCAGTGGCTGTCTTTTTCTTTCCCGACATGCTTTTTTCGTCAACTGTGTTCACAGTTCCTCTCGTATTACACCAGGTCAAGATGGAAGTTTACCTTGCTCACAAAATTTCCAGAAGCACGCTCGTTAAGTTTCTCCTTTATCTCGTCGGCAAGGAACGTGCTTAGTTCGTAAAAATGCGCGGCGGAATCGACGGCCACGCTCAGGACGCCCCGTCGAATCGCCGTAACTCGCGTATGCGCCGCTATGTCCGGGCCTACAACCTCGGGCCACAACGCGGATATTTCCCTTACGCCGCCCTTGCCCCGGAGTTCGCCGCTCCGAAGACATGAATTGAGTATGTCTTTTATGTGTTCGGGGCCCCTTGGCTTGCCACCCATCTCGCTACTCTATATTTATCGGCATGACAACGTAGATAAAGTCCTTGCCCACTCTTAATATGCCGGGGCTGGTCTTCTCCTTGAACTCCATTCTGATTTCTTCCACCTCTATCACTTTAAGAATATCCGTTAAGAATAGTGGATTAAAACGAATATTGAACGCTTCTCCACTATATTGCGCCGCCGACTCGATGACGGCATCTCCCGCTTCCGGTGAAGAGGAACTCAGTGTCAGTTTATCCTTCTCAAAATCCATCATTACTGCGCGAGAGTCCTCTGAGGTCATCTTCGCCGCTTGTTTAAGGCCTGCCAATAATTCCTCTCTCTTCAATGTTACTATCTTGTCATTGCCTTTTGGAATCACTTCTTCATAGTTTGGAAAAGTGCCTTCTACCAACTTGGTAAAAACGACGGCCATATCGCTCTTCGCAAAAAGTCGATTATCATCAACAGAAATTCCTACCATCTCGTCGCTCTCCCGCAACGCCCTTTCTATTTCCTGCAGACCAAGGGGCGGTACTACGGCAGACACCTCTTCCTCTACGGCCTCCGGCAAATTGCACTTCGCGTAAGCCAGCCTGCGCCCATCTGTGGCTACCATTACTGCATCCTTGCCCTTTGCTTTCAACAGAACCCCATGCAGGGCATACCTCGTGTCTTCCCGGGCTGTTGCGAAGGACGTCCGGCGCACCATTTCCAGAAAAGATGCCTTTGGTATACTAAACATGCCTTTCTCGTCAGACGCCGGTAATTCTGGAAAGTACTCCGGGTCATCGCCGTGAATCTTGAAATGGCTGTTTTGCATTGTTACATGAATGAGCGACTCCTCGGTCGAGATCTCGACACTATCCGCCCAAGAATCCCGCAGGATGCCGCCGAATAACGCCGCGGGAATGACGGCGCTGCCTTCCTCTACTATTTCTGCGCCATCCAATTTCAAACGTATGCCTATATCCATATCAGTTGCATGAAGTTCTACTCCTTCCGTGGCAACACATATCTTAATGTTCGCCAGTATTGGCCGTGTGGGTCTGGTCGGTACAATACCTTGTGCTATTGCCCATGAATCGGCCAAATTATCGCGCGTACAACGTATTTTCATCTTCATGCCTCCTAATAAATTTGCATGGGACATTTCTACATGTGAATTTTATTACAATTTTAAGTCTTTTCCTCTATTTATTGCACTAATAAGTTTTGTAAAAATGTGGATATGGTTATTTTAGAAAACGTAATTATAGCAATTATAAGGAGAAAAAGACACGTACCTGCTTCATTCATTTGTGGATAATTTGTAATTTTCTAAAGGAAAGACTTAAATTAATGCGTTTTCTTTGACCTTCTCATGACCCAAAATGGCGGCAATGCTGCCTTCTTTCAAGGAACTTCAAAATAAGGCAAAAGCAGGTTACATATTATACACAGGTTTTCCACCACTCCTTTTCACGCGCCTTGTGTCAGTTTTTTCGATAATAAGTTAATATCATGCTTAACCTGAGGGTTTTTTTGATACTCCTGGCTAATCTTTTCCTCTGCATAGAGTACCGTGGTGTGGTCTCGGCCACCCAGGAAACTGCCTATCTCCTCGAGTGAGCAGTTCGTGTGCTTCCTTGCGAGATACATGCATACCTGTCGCGGAAACGCCACCGACTTGCTCCTGCTCCTCGATTTCAGGTCCGACGGCTTAATCTTGTAGTATTCTAATACTGCGTTCCTGACATCTTCCATACGCACACGCCTGCCGCGTTGCAACACATCCCGCAATGCCTCCTTTGCAGTCTCCATGCTTATCTCCTTGTTTATAAGCGATGCATAGCCGATGATTTTGACGACGGCGCCTTCCAGTTCTCTTATATTGGTCTCGATATTCTCGGCCAGATAAAGGGCCACCTCATTTGGAAGTTCGCGGCCTCGCTCATGCGCCTTCTTACGGGCTATGGCCGCTCGCGTCTCAAAGCAAGGAGGCTCGATATTGGCCACCATGCCCCACTTGAATCTTGAAACCACCCGCTCTTCCAAGGTCGGTATCTCGTGTGGAGCGCAGTCGCTCGAAAGGACTATCTGCTTTTGCGCATTGTAGAGCGCATTGAAAGTGTGAAAAAACTCTTCCTGAGTGCGTTCCTTATTGGCCAGGAAATGGATGTCGTCTATTACAAGCATGTCCGCGCTTCGGCATCGATTGCGGAAATCCATCGTGGATCCTTGCTGCACCGCCGCGATGAACTTATTTACAAAAGCCTCACACGGCAACATGAGTATCCGTACACTCGGGTCCCGTCTCCGCACCGCATGGCAGATTGCCTGCAATAGGTGCGTCTTACCCAGGCCCACCGAGCCCTGGATGAAAAGCGGGTTATAGGTTCTACCCGGGGACTCGCTCACCGCCACAGCCGCCGCGTGGGCCAGGCGGTTCGACGGCCCTACCACGAAGTCCTCAAAAACGTACTTGTCGTTGAGTTGCAGTGGTTCGAAGATGTCTATTTCCGTCGTTAGAGGCGCTTCTTGTTGTAAGGCGCTCTCGTGGCTGCGCGCCTGCCAGTCAAAACTCAACTGCTTATGTTGCGGCGCATCCACCACAAATGATATCTTCACGTCCCGCCCGAACGTCTCGTTCAGCGCCTGTTGCAGGATCGTCAGGTAGTGCTTTTCTATCCACTCTCGATAAAACGCCGCGGGGATGCCCAGTACCAGCGAATCGGCGCCGATATCCACGGGGTGCATCCTGCGGAACCACGTTTCAAACTGTCTTCCGCTGACCCGGCCCTGGATTTTCGAGAGGGTTTCTTCCCAGACTTGTTGGGTTTGTTGTGGCATTTTCACGCTTCGCGATTATCATGGAGCCCGTTGCCGGTGTGAGATTTACCAGACAGTTAAGATAGCACAAAACGCGCAAACATTCAACCCAAAACGGCCTATTTTCGGTGCCGCCTGTTGTTCGTAAAGAGGCCTGATTACTGGAGTTCGGGTTTGTGCCTGCGCCGGAACGCGAATTGACTGCCTTTGCTTGGAGCAAGAATGCGCATACTTGCGGGAGACGCCGGGGGAAGGGCGCTGCGCGTGCCCGGGGGGGTGCACGTCCGGCCGCCGCTTGCCCGTGTCAGGCAAATCATATTCTCGCTCCTCGCCGAGCGAGTGCAAGGGGCAAACGTGCTGGACCTGTTCGCCGGCGCCGGCTCTCTGGGCCTTGAGGCCCTGAGCCGAGGCGCTCGACGCGCGATTTTTGTGGACAACTCCGCCCGAAGCATGCGAGCGCTCAGGGCGAATATCAACGCCTGCGGCATGGCGGACCGCGCGCTGCCGATGATGCTCAGCGCATTCCAGGCGTTCAGAAGCCGCAAGATACTCCGCGCCGTTCCGTATGATATCATCTTCGCCGACCCGCCGTATCCGTTGCTGGACATGCCTCGTGGGCTGAGCAGATTCATCCGCCTGCTCGACAGGCTGGCGGAGGAGGAACTTCTTGCGAGGGACGGCATTGTCATGGCAAGACATCGCCCGGGCATCATGCCCGTGGGAAACCTGAACAGCCTGAGACCGGTGCGTTCCAGAACCGCCGGCGAGACCGAGGTTACTTTTCTGAGGCGAAAGGCCTCTACCGGCAATGATGAAGGAGGAAACTGACCCCGGCCCCCGGCCGCAGGGTTGAGGGAAGGGCACTCCGTTATATTCCCCCTCTCCCCCTGCACGCCTTCACACAAATGCCGCAGATATGTTGCCCGATGAACGGCAGCCTGGTGAACTCGTCCAGTTTGGCTTTGCAAGCCTTTATATCGAAATCTCTTACAGATGTATGAATCGCCCCCGCCGGGCAGGCCTTCACACACTCGAAACAATCGCCGCAACCGCCGCTCATGGGCGTACCGGCCTCCAGCGGCGCGTCCGTCAGCGCTGATACATATCGCGCGCGGGAGCCATACTCGGGATGGACCAGCAGGTTGTTTCGCCCCCGCCATCCCAGGCCCGCCGCCCAGCCCAGAGACCTGTGGCAGACATGCCCCCTCATCGGCTTGCGCGTGATAATCTGGGTGGCGGGTATCGCCAGGGCCGAGTAACCCGCGTCCTGGAGCAACCG
>QNCA01000121.1 GCA_003644325.1 Planctomycetota bacterium | reverse complement strand
TCCTCGTACTGCCCGATCCCACGAAGCCGTGGCTGCGTTACCTGCGCGCCGACGACGCGCTGTCGCGTTTCATAGACGATAACTTTGAAGTCCTCAACCGCGAGGCATTCTTCGGTGTGGTCATTTACCACGTGAAGCGCCTCAGATAAAAACGGAGAATCTCATGATGAAGATGCGGAAGTTTGGAAAGGCCGGAATCGAGGTGAGCGAAATAGGCATGGGCTGCCGGGCGATAGGCGGGAACAAACACGGTAACTCGTACGGCCCCACGGACGACGAGACCTCGCTCGCAACAGTCAGGAAGGCGCTGGAGATGGGCTGCACGTTCTTCGACACGTCGGATGTCTTCGGTCACGGTCACAGCGAGGAGTTGCTCGGGGCGGCGCTGAAGGGCGTGCGTGACAAAGTGTTCATCGCCACCGGCGTGGGCAACGATTTTTACGGTCCCCGGCCCAAGCGCAACTTCACGCCGCTCTACATCGGCTTCGCGCTGAATAAGAGCCTGGAGCGCCTCCGGACCGATTACATCGACCTCTACCAGTTGCAAAACCCGACCGTCCGCATGCTCCAGCGCGGCGACATCCTCGCCCACATGAACGCGCACAAGGAGATAGGCCAGATACGCCACTACGGCGTGAGCATAAACAGGCCGGATGAGGGCATGGCCGCCCTGGAGAGCGGTCCGCCCGACGCGCTGCAGATTCCGTACAGCATTCTCCGGAGCGAGGGCTGGGAGCGGGTGTTTGCGCTGGCGCAGGAGAAGGGCTGCGCGATAATCGCGCGCGAGCCGCTGGCCAACGGTTACCTTACGGGCAAATACGACGGCAGCGAGGAATTCCCGGAGGGCGACGTCCGCAGAGGATTAAAGGAAGTCGACAGGCAAGCGCGCACAACAACGGCCGCGAGACTCAAGGATGTCCTGGAAATTCCCGGCGAGCGCACGCTCGCGCAGGCGGCGATACGTTTCGCGCTGAAGCCCGACGCGGTCACGGCGGTAATCCCCGGCGCGAAGACCCCCGCGCAGGTGAAGGAGAACCTGGGCGCGTCAGACTGCCCGGAGGTGACGGATGAGGAGATGAAATCAATCGAAGCGATTTTAAGAACTCAAACCTGATAAAGCCCGCCCGGGCCTTGCCCTATCTTTTGCCTCTTGCCTTGTGTAATTTCCCGGAACGGGCCCGCCAGATTCTGGCCCAGCCTGCCCGTACGGGTATGGGTATGGGCGGGGTTGACTCCGAGAACACGCAGGGCAAAAACCACAAGAGCAGCCAAGGGCTGCGGACATGGGTATGGGAAGGGAAGGGGCGGATAATCGCGGTTGCGGCTAAAAAAATCTTCCCCGTAAGACGATAAGACAAATACGCCGCGCCTGGAGCGACAGGTCGTCGCGCGGGGCGCTCCCCTGCCTGACGGTCCGGCAGGCGATAAAAGAGGCAGGCATTATCAAAAAAGAGAAAGGTTTATCATGTCAACCCGCCGACTGAGCAAGAGGTTCACCGACTTCACCGATTTCACTCTCACGCGCGTACTGGGCGAAGGCGGCATGGGTACCGTCTATGCCGGCTGGCTGCATGGGGCGGCCGGGTTCCAAAAACTGGTCGCCATCAAGATACTCCTGGAACGCTTCTCCGAAGACCCGGACTTCATAGACAAACTGGTCACCGAAGCCAAACTAATGGCCAACCTGGTCCACACCAACATTGTGCAGATTTACAGACTCGGCGTGGTGGAAGGGAATTACTACATCCTCATGGAATACATCAACGGCGCCACGCTGAGCGAGTTGATAGACAGACACGTGGAGATGAACCTGCAGGTTCGGCTGGACATCGGGCTGTTCATCGTAAGCCGCGTGTGCGGCGCGCTGGACTACGCCCACAGGCGGCTGGCGCCGGACGGCACGCCCTTGAAAATCGTCCACCGCGACATATGTCCCAATAACATTATGATAACCGTCGAGGGGGTGGTGAAGTTGACCGACTTCGGCGTCTCCAAGAACGACATCCTGAAGGACGAGGAAGAGGGAGAGGTGGTTGTCGGCAAACTGTCCTACATGTCGCCCGAGCAGGCCGATTTTCGGCTTACCGACCACCGCTCGGACCTCTACTCGCTGGGCATAGTAATGTACGAACTGCTCACGGGGGAAAATCCCTTCATTACGAGCGCGGACGAGAAGACCCCGAACCTGACCAGCGTAGTCTTGGGGAAGACCGTGCGCGGTTCTTTCAAAAAGCCGCGCGAGATAAATCCCGGACTGTCCCCCGAGGTCGAGCGCATAATCCTGAAGGCAATGGAGAAGGACGTTGACCGGCGCTACCAGACCGCCGCCGACATGGGCTTTGACATAGAACGTTGCCTGAGCAAGAGCGGCTTTAAGCCCGGCGACGCGACGATGGCCGCATATCTACGTGAAATATGCCCCGACCTGCCGAACCGGGGCGACTGCCCGGTAACGCCCTGGGAAGGTTCCAAGCGTTACCAGACCACCGATAAGGCGTCCAAGGAAAACCTCGAAGAAACGAAAGCCTTATAACTCAAGTTGACTGACTTTTGCCAACCTCGGTGACTGTCACCAATTACGGAGCCGTTTCGACCTTGTCGGAACGGATCGTAGATTGGTGACTGTCACCGTAAGGCCCGGCAAAATGGAAACTTATAGTCAAACATCCGGCATTGCCCGGAAAAAGTCAGTCAACTTGGGTACAGAGGTTCCCCGCGAGGCGGGGACCGGCCGGGGGCCGCCCGGACTCGCTTTTCCGTACCGCTCCTTTGTCACCTTATCTCCCACTCCACCCGGCGCAGCGGATAGCGGTTGACGAAGAAGTAGCGCAGGGCGTCCATGGCGTGGCTGGCCCAGTCGTGCAGCGGTTCCTCGCGGCCCCGATTCGGGGCGTGTGAGGGCGCCGGCGCGTACCGGTAGTTCTCGATGCAGTCTATCAGGTGGACGCACTTCGAGGATATGAACAGGCGCTTCTCGCGCAGGGCGCGCTTGACCGCGGTTATCCCGTCCACCACCGGGCATACGCGCGTCTGGATGTGAATGCCGTACCGCCGCCGGAACTCGTAGATTATGCTGGAACCCGTCAGGGGGCTGGACTGGCGCCCTGCGGGGTCCGCGTAGTTCGCGCTTGCCCGCTTGTGGCGCTTCTCCTTGTCGAGCAACACTTTCGCATAGTGGTCCACTATCTCGCCGTTATTTATATACTCGTCTATAACGTACACGTTGTCCATCGGGTCGGTCTGGAGCCACAAAATCGCCCACGGGTCGCGGTAGCCGAAGTCCTGGGCGGTGTAGAGCGGCAGCGCCTCGTTGTACGCGACGTCGTCCCTCACATGCACGGAGTAATCGAACTCGCCGTAGACGCGGTCCCGCGTGCTCTTCTCGTAGGATATTTCCAACTCCTGCGCTATTTCCTCTTCCGTCATGTCTCTTGTCATGGCGGCGTACCAGGCCTCGTCCCGCTCCGGATGCTCGCGCCAGTGGACGCGCATTACATGGAAGGAGGAGGCCCGGTCGAAGCGGATGCGCGCGAAGAGATTGCCCTTGCCGTTGGGCGTGGAGTTGAGCACAATGCACGGCGAGGTCTGCCGCAGGGCGAGCCACATCGTCTCGGCGTTGTCGATGTGTGCCGCTTCGTCGATGAGCACGAGCGAGAACGTTCCTCCGCGGCCCGCGTCGTCGTTGGCCGATTCGTCGCGGATGAAGGAGTCCAACCCCGGCACGGCGAAACGCATGAACGCCGAATCCACCTCCGCGGGCTTCAGAAACCCCGGCAGTCTCTCGTACATGAAACGCAACTTGCCGAAGATGCTCTTGGGCGTGCGGTCGTCAACCTCCTCCTGCTTCCTGCTTACGTTGAGCGCGGTGAAGCCGGGCCGAAACAGCGCGCCCCACAGTTCCAGCGCCGTCAGCAGCCACGAGAGGCCCATCTGGCGGCTCTTCTCAATCAGGAAGTTTCCCTCCATCCCGCCCAGGCGGCGCAGTATTCTCTTCTGGTAGGGATACAGTCTGAACGGTATTACGCCGGCGGCCGTGCGCGCGCCGGCCGGCGCCAGGATACGGCAATAGTTGTTCACGAAATAGACAGGGTCGCATGTGCAGCGTGCAAACTCGGCCACCGCTTCCCGGGCCGAATCGCCGTACAACAGCCCGCCTGCCGGCGATTGAGTCGCGCGGGCCGTCATTCCATTTCCTCCCCGTCCGGGGCCGTCGTTTCAGAATTATTCCCGGTGTCGCCGCCCGGCGCCAAAACCCTGTTGACGATGTCGATGACCTCGCAGCGGGCAAGCGGTTCCTCCTTGAAGCGGTCATCTTCGGCCACGGCGCACTTCTCGTACAACGCCTTGATGACGCTTGCGGCCTTGGCCGCGTCCGTGGCGGCGATTATCTCCGGGTCCCGCAGGCGCTCTATGTACGGCGCCATCGCCGCGAAGAGTTCATCCCTGATGTTGTCGCGCGTTATGTCCATTGCCGTTCTCCTGTTTAGTGTTCGGCGCGTTCCGGGCGGGTCCGTTATAAGCACCCGCGATGACACGGAAAGGATTCAGCAGTCTCTGCTTGCTATCGGGCGGCGCGCCTTGCCTGACGGGCCCTTTGCGTGAATCGCCGGACCGCGTCGTGGTAGACCTCGTGCACGCGCTCCTGCATCTTTTGCAACAGCCTGCTGACCGAGGCCTGGCTGATTCCCAGCGTTTCCGCTATTTCCGTCTGTGTGAGTTGGTCCACGTAAAACAGGTCGATTACTCTGCGTTCTTCGCTGTCCATCTCGTCGCGCAGGTCGAGTATCTTTTCCGTGAGAGCGCGCTCGTCGGCGATTTGGAACGCGCGGCGCGTCCTGCGCGAAGTCCGCCCGGCGAAACCCGCCAGGGCGGCGCATACTCCGCCGCAATGCTTGCGGCGGGGGCAGCCGTCACAGGGTTCATGTATTCTTGCCATTCCGTTTCCTCTTAATTAAAACGGGGCCGCGGGCCGTCTCGAAATCTTTTCAAGAAAGTCTTACAAGCCGGCCTCCTCTTCGCCCGGGTCGATTGTCTTCAGAATGCGGGATATGAGGTCTTTGTGTCGTCGCGAGAGACCGCAGCGCGGACACTTCATCACGAGGTCCCCGCCATCAATCTCCATGTCAAACTCACATCCGCAACGGCAATCGGTCTTGGGCAGTCTTATCACACGCTTTTTGACGTTTTTTTGCGCCATTGTCGCACTCCTACCGGGGCCGTTGTCCGGCCTAACCTTTGGCCCGCACAGTTCTTACGTTCGGGAGACGGGCGGGACAATTTTTTTTTGTTTTTCTTAAAATATCCCTTGACAAAATTCAAGAGTATGATACAATATCTTGCGAAGTTTGGACTAGTACCATTTTATTTCCTTTTACCGGAGCCGTCAGTTTACGAAAGTAGACTGGCGGTTCTTTTTTTGCACGTTTCGGCCTCGCCGCTTTTTGCCCATGTTTCGGATTTGACGCATCCGGTTTCAAGCAACGGATGCAAGAAGCAAGAAGCAAGAAGCAAGGAGCAAGAGAAGCAGGGGGCAAAGAACAACGGCAATCTCAGGCCGGACTCGCG
>QNCA01000120.1 GCA_003644325.1 Planctomycetota bacterium | reverse complement strand
GGGGTTAACCGGCCAGACCGGGAGGCCACAGGCAACGGCACCAGTCCTTGAACTCTTCATATAGATAGATGCAATCGTAGCCCGACTTTTCCGCCGCGCTCCTTAACTCGGCCGTGTCCGCCTTTTCGGGTCGGGACATCGCGGAGTGCACCGAACCGCCGCCGTGTATGACCAGCCACATCTCGTCGGCCAACCCCCAGTGATAGCGGATGCGTTTGTTTGCGTACCTGTTGATGATGCCGATTAGTTCTTCGGGCAGTACGTCGATCCACTCGGTTTTCGCGCCAGAGCAGGACCAGCAGCCGGGGAGCGTGTTGCACATTTTCATACTTCCGATGTATTTTTTAAGATTCGGATACCGGCTGGAGTTTGCCGCCGCGATGTCTTCCCACGTCGCGATGAGAGGGTTGTCGCGCGAACCCATGCTCAGGGACGTCCGTCCGTCCGTTATCCGGTCAACATGCTCCGCGACAAACTCGAGGATTTCCCTGGCAAGAAACGGGCATAGACGTTTTGGGGGAAAGATGTTTTGTTTGAAGGTGATGAACCCGCCGAGATTGCGAAGGGGGCAATATTTGGGCTGGTATTTTTCCAGATGCTTCTCGAGTTCGTCCCATATCGCCTCCATTCGCCTGCCCGCAGGGCGGGCATATTCCGTCAACTCAATACCAACGTTAAGGGATTTCCCGTTGCTGCGGAGGGTCGCCCTGAAATCAGGTTTCTCGCCGTCTTTCAAATCCTCTATCTTGAAGTCCAGATGGTCAAGGAACCGCTCGATTATTCGGCGTTCCTTCTCCTTCTTGCGGCGACTGTTCACGTTCATGGTCATGTGTTTTGAGAGAATCTTTCAGTACCTCTTCGCCAGGGTGTGTGCCGGTTGTTTTCTCGTTCAGCGGTTTTGGCGGTTTTTCCTGTTACGGGAGGAAGGTTCGAGGATGTTATATTTTCCCAAACGGTATTGCAGGGTGCGGCGGCTGAGGCCGAGCATTTTTGCCGCTTTCGTGCGGTTGCCGTCGGCGCGTTTGAGGCTGCGCATCACTAATTCCTTCTCGATTGTCTTGAGAGGCACTTGCTCGTCAAGCAGCATGTCGAACATCTCGTCCTTGTTGAACGGCACGCCTTTCAGGGACGGCAGAAGGTCTTTCTCTTCGATATATTTGCTCCGACTCATTACGACGGCGCGTTCGACGGCGTTTTCGAGTTCGCGCACGTTGCCGGGCCACGAGTAATTGAGCAGGGCGGACTGTGCTTTTCTGGAGATGCCTTTGAACTTGCGCTTGTTCCTGGCGGCGTAGCGTTCCAGGAAATGGTTTGCCAGGAGCAATATGTCTCCGCGGCGTTTCCTGAGCGGCGGGACCGTCAGCGGGACGACGTTGATTCGGTAGTAGAGGTCTTCGCGGAATTTCCTTTCGCCGACCATTTGTTCCAGGTTCCTGTTGGTTGCCGCGATTAGTCGCACGTCAACGTTTATCGCCTGTGAGCCGCCGATGCGCTCGAACTCGCGCTCCTGCAGCACCCTGAGTATCTTCGCCTGGAGGGCGGGGGGCGTCTCGCCGATTTCGTCCAGGAAGATGGTGCCCGTGTGGGCCATTTCAAATTCGCCGCGGCGCCGGTTCGGCGCCGTGGTGAATGCTCCCTTTTCATGGCCGAACAGTTCGTCTTCCAGGAGGCTCTCCGGCACGGCGGCACAACTTACTTTTACGAACGGTCCCTCGTGGCGGCTGCTGCGGGCGTGTATGGCCTCGGCGATGAGTCTCTTGCCGGTGCCGCTTTCCCCGCGGATTAACACGGTGGCGTCGCTTCCGGCCGCCATTTCGACCTCTTCCATCAGGGCCTGCATCTCTTTCGAGGAACAGATGATTTCCCTGGTAACACGCGCGGTTTTGACCTCCTGCCTCAGCGCGGCGTTTTCGCGCTCCAGGCGGCGGTTCTGCAGCGCCAGGTGAACATGGTGCAACAACTCGTCGCCGCTCACGGGCCTGGTTATGTAAGTATAGACCCCTTTCCGAATTGATTCCACCGCGCTTTCGATCGCGCCTTGCTCGGTCATTATTATGAAGCAGGTATGCGGGTGGGCCTCCCTGACCTTGTTAAAGAAGTCCGTAACGTCCATGCCGGGCGTGTCGAGGTCGGACACGACTACGTCCGCGGGACGCCTGTCGAGCAGGCTCAATGCCTCGTGCCAGTCACACGCGGCCATGGCCTCGTAGCCTCTCGGCTCGAGGACCCCGCGCAGCGCCTCCCGCTGCTCCTGGTCGTCGTCAACCAGCAGTATCCTCGCCTTCATCGGCACTCCGGGTCTTTTGCCGTCGATATCGCGTCTTTGGCGTACGCGGCTCCGATTCCGTCTCCACACCTTGCTGGTGTATTATACTCCGCTCCGGCAGAAGTTCAACTTGCCGCGGGAGGGACGGAGCGTGTAAGAATCCTGGGCGCTGCTTGGCACTGTGACAGTCACCATCTACGAACTGGCCCCCCCGACAGGTCGGGGATGTTGCGCTCCGCCCGTTCCGGGTCCTCGCCCTGAGGACCCGTCAGGGTCCGAATGGGTAATGGTGACAATCACCGGCGCTCCCCCCCCCGCCGCCGGGTCGTTTGACAGAAGTGCGAATGGGTGATATAATTACGGTTTGTCGCGGACTTTTTCGGAGACGACAGAATTGCAGGACTACTATGAATTACTGAATATCAGCAGGACCGCCTGCAGCAAAGAAATCAAGCGGTCGTTCAGGAACATGGCCAAGCAATACCATCCCGACCGTAACAGCCGCCGTGTGAAATGGGCCGCAAAGAAGACGAGACTGCTGATAGAAGCCTACAGGGTGCTCACGGACACGCGCAAGAGGCTCGAATACGACATGATGTTGCAGCGCGATCCGGAAGAGGCCCGCAAGCGCTTCTGGAGCAAGTGGGAAAAGGCGCGCCGCGAAGATTCATCGGTCGGCGGCAAATTGAAACTGGTGTTGCACTACCTGCTGACCGACCGTGGGGCGGATGCCGTGGACCTGTATGAGCAGGTGCGCTCGAGGAACCGGCGGCTTGACCTGAGTAAACACCTTGATGAGAGGGATTACATGGACTGCCTGTTCCTTCTCGCCGAGGAATTCGAGCGCATGGATAACATGCCCGCCGCCCTGGCCCGTTACCAGGAGATGTATGAAACGCTCCGCAAGAAGCCGCCGGGGGCTTACCTGCATGCGGAAGTGCGGAACCGGCTGTACGTGATGCTCACCCGCGGCCTGCCGCGCGCCGCGGGCAAGAAGGAATCCGTACAGTATTACATAAGCGCCCTGGAACTCAAGTTGAGCAAATCCGAGCGCGCGTTCATTTACAAGAAACTCGCCGAATCCTATCTGGCTCTCGGCCAAAGGGACAAAGCGGTAGCGAGCCTGAGCAAGGCCCTTCACCTGAAGCCGGGCCTTAAGGGCGTGAAGAAGATTAAAGAGAGCCTTGACTTCGACCCCGACAGCCCGCAGGCAGCGCTAAAGATGAACGCGGCAAATGCCGATTTAAATAATAACCGACCAACACGGGGGACTACAAACGTTTCGACGAAATAAAGGGACTCCCTGCGGTCGGTTTTTTACGCCCGCTGCGGATTTCACCGCTCTCAGCCCCACTCATGATAGATACCCACTGCCATCTTGATTTTCCTGACTACCACGAGGACCTTGACCAGGTCATCGAAAGGGCGGGACAGGCCGGAGTGGAAAAGATGATAACCATCGGCATCGACGCCCCCTCCAGCCGCGCAGCGGCGGCCCTGGCGCGAGAGCGCCTGAACGTCTATGCCGCGGTCGGCCTGCATCCCAACAGCGCCGCCGAGGCCGACGAGAACCTCTGGCGTGAGATAGACGATCTGGCGGCCGAACGGAAGGTCGTTGCCGTCGGCGAGACGGGCCTGGACTATTACCGGAATCGCGCTCCTCGCGACGCTCAGCGCAGGGCCTTCCTCCGGCAGATCGACATCGCGGCAGGGCACGACCTGCCGGTCGTGATTCACTGCCGGCAGGCGTACGACGACTGTTATGATATCCTCCGGGGCCTCGGGCGGCCCCTGCGGGGAGTGATGCACTGCTTCAGCGGCAGCGCGGAGGACGCCCGGCGGTTCCTGGACCTCGGCTTGCTGCTGTCGTTCGGCGGGCCGGTGACGTTCCCCAATGCGGAGGAGTTGCGCGGGGTCGTGCGCAGCGTCCGGCCGGAGGACCTGATGCTCGAAACCGACGCGCCGTTTCTCGCGCCGCAGGCATTCCGCGGGACGCGAAACGAACCCGCCTACGTCCGTTACATCGCCCGGGCGCTGGCACGACTCTACGACCTGTCGCTGCACGACATCGACCGAATCACTACGCTTAACGCCAACCGGCTGTTCGGCATCGGTCCCCCCGACAGCGCCGAGACAGCCTGAAAGAGAATAAGAGGAGGATTACTTGCCCAGATTTCTTGTCACCGGAGGGGCCGGATTTGTCGGCTCGAACATCGTCGAGGCGCTCGTCGCCCGTGGCGAGGATGTGGTGGTCTTCGATGACCTCTCAACCGGCAAGCGCGAAAACATCGAGCCTTTCGTCTCGAAGATAAGGTTCATCGAGGGAGACATCTGCGACGCCGGCGCGGTCGCAAGGGCGATGGAAGGGGTTGACTTTGTCGCGCACCAGGCGGCGCTCCCCTCCGTGCCGCGTTCCGTGGCGGACCCCGTCGCCAGCAACAGGGCACAGGTGGACGGGACGCTGAACGTGCTGATTGCCGCAAGGGACGCCGGCGTGAGGAGGGTAATCTACGCGGGGTCGTCGTCCGCCTACGGCGATACCGAACGGCTGCCCAAGACGGAATCAATGCCGCCGAGGCCCCTGTCTCCTTACGCCGTCGGCAAATTGACCGGTGAATACTACTGCAAGGTTTTCCACGCGCTGTACGGACTGGAGACGGTCGTGTTGAGATACTTCAACGTCTTCGGTCCGCGACAGAACCCCGCAAGCCGGTATTCGGCCGTCGTGCCGCTGTTCATCTCCGCGGCACTGGAGGGGCGCCAACCGACCATACACGGCGACGGGCTGCAGTCGCGCGACTTCACTTACGTGGACAACGTGGTGAGCGCGAACCTCCTGGCGTGCACCGCCCCGGGCGCCGCCGGAGAGGTAATCAACGTCGCCTGCGGCGAGCGCACCAGCGTCCTGGATATTGCAAGGCACATAGCCGGGCTCCTCGGCGTGGATTTTCGGCCCGAGCATACGGAGCCGCGCCCCGGCGACGTGCGCCACTCGCAGGCGGACATAACAAAGGCGCGCAGACTGCTCGGCTACGAGCCGTCGGTCGGGGTAAAAGAAGGCCTTGCAAAAACGGTGGGATGGCACCGCAAGGCCGGGTCGGGCAATGTGCGGAGGTAGAATTGTTGAAGCATGAACGCAAAGCAACTCCGCGCGGCAACGAGATCCGCACCATGTCCGCAGGCATTCGTGACTTTCCGCATCGCTACTTGGCTAAGATGGGAATTCTCCGTTCAGGGTTCTTCCATTCCGGCGGCTGGGGCGTGCCCAGGACAAGCGCCCTGGCATAATCTTTCTTGGCC
>QNCA01000119.1 GCA_003644325.1 Planctomycetota bacterium | reverse complement strand
TCTGCTGTTTCACAACACCTTACGGTGACAGTCACCAATCTACGATCCGTTCCGACAAGGGCGGAACGGCTCCGTAATTGGTGACAGTCACCGAGGTTAACAAAAAGTCAGCCAACTTGAGTAATCTACGAATCGCGTTCGGCAGGCTCACGAGATTCAGTAACTAGTGACAGTCACCTTGCGGAAACCTACGCGACGTGGGTCTCGATGTCCTCGAAGCGGACGGCGACCTTCTTGCTGACCCCGTGCTCCTGCATCGTGACTCCGTAAAGGATGTCCGCCGAGGCCATGGTCTGCTTGTTGTGCGAGATGATGACGAACTGCGAACGCTTCAGAAAATCCTTGAGGAGGATGAGGAAACGTCCGATGTTGGTGTCGTCCAGGGCGGCGTCCACCTCGTCCAGTATGGCGAAGGGACTGGGGCGGGCCTTGAACAGGGCGAAGACCAGCGCTATTGCGGTGAGCACCTTCTCGCCGCCGGAGAGCAGCGTGATGCTCCGCATCTGTTTGCCGGGAGGGCGGGCGTTGATTTCCACGCCCGCCTCGAGAACATCGACACCCTCTTCGAGTTTTACGTCGGCCTTGCCGCCGCCGAATAACTGGCGAAAGATGACCTGGAACTGCCCGCGCACGTCGTTGAACGTCTTCTCGAATCTCTCGCGGCTTTCGCGGTTTATCTTGCGGATGACCTCCTGGAGTTTGTTCTTCGCCGAAATAAGGTCGCTCTCCTGGCCGGCGAGGAAGTCCGCGCGCCCTTCCGCCTCTTCCAGTTCGTCGATCGCCTGCAGGTTGACGCTGCCCATTTTTTCCATCTTCGCGCGCAGTTCTTCTATCTGCGCGGGGAGCATTTCATAGTCTATGTCGGCGTCCTCGAACTCCGGCAGGCGTTCGGCCAGGTCCACGTTATAATCATCGCGTATCTTTTCCAGCATACCCTCCGCACGGAGGCGATACTCGTTCAGTTTCAGCCGCACGGACTGGATCTCCTCATCCCGCGCGCGCAGTTGTGAGTTCAGTTCACGCAGTCGCGCGCGGCCGCTCTCCAGTGTCTCGCGCACGGCGCCGCGTTCTCGCTCGAGATCCGCGATACGCTCCTCCAGCCCCCCCGTCTGCTCCATGAGTTCCGCCAGGCGTGTACGGGATTCGGAGATTATCCGCTCCGACTCTTGCAGCCTCTGCCCGCACTCGGCGATTTCGCGCTGAATGTTTTCCATCTGCATTTCCGCGTTGCGGAGTTCTTCAATCTGCCGCTTGTGCAGTCCGGCCGCGCTGTCGCGCCGCTCGGCCAGTTGCGCGCGCGCGACCCTGGCCCGCGTCAATTCTTCGTTCTTGCGCGCCAGTACCCCGTCGGCTTCTTGCAGTTTAGACTCCAGATCGGCGACATTCTCCTCGACGTTCCGGAGATTTTCTTCCAGAGTCTGAAGCGAAGACTTCAGTTCCAGCGCGCGCTCCGTCATGGAGGCCGATTCTTTTTCGGTTTCGTCCAGTTCGCCGGTGATAACGTCGAGTTCTTCCTGAAGTTCGCCGCAGAGTGTTTCCAGTTGCTCGGCTTCCTTGGCGCGCTCGGCGCGGAGGACGGAGGCGGCGTCGATACGTTCCCGCAACGCGGCCTGCATGGAGTCCGTCTCCCGCAGCGCACGCAGCCGCTCATCCCTGTCGTGCCGCAGGCGGGCAATGCGCTCCCCAAGCGCCGCCGTTTCTTTCGCCAGCGCGGCCATCGTGCTGCGGCGGGAAATCATGCCCGCGCCTTCGGACACGCCCCCGCTCACCAATCCGCTCCGCTCGACCATATCGCCGTCGAGCGTGGCGATGCGGAACCGCCTGCCGCCGTCCATGACCAGGCGCATGGCCGTGTCGATATCCCGGACTATCAGCACATCACCCAGGAAATACTCGGCGATGGGCCGATATGAATCGTCGCAACGGACCAGGTCCGCCGCCCGGCCCACGATGCCTTCGCCGCCGGGGATGCCGCTTTCGCGCGGCGGCTGGAGCGCCAGGCGGTCCAGAGCCATGAAGGCGGCGTGGCCGCGGTGTTCCTTCAGGAACCCGAGGGCGCCCAGCGCGCATTCGGTGTTTTCGGCGAGGATTATCTGGGCGCGTTCGGCCAGCGCAGCGTCTATGGCCGTGGCATACGCAAGGTCTGCCTGCAAGACCGTGCCGACCATCGGTCCGATGCCGCCGAGGCGGCCCTCTTCGGAGGCCTTGAGCACGTCGCGGACGCCCTCGCGCAGGCCTTCCATTTTTGCCTCCTGGTCGGCGAGCAGTTGCAGTTGTGAGCGCTTGCTGCTCTGGTCCTCGCGGGCGGAGATGAGTTCCGCGTCGAGGGCGCGTAGTCGTCGCCTTTCTTCCTCGGCATGTTCCGTGGCGCGTGCCAGTTCGGCCCTGCACGTCTCCATCTCCGCGGCGGCCTCGGATGCCTGGGATGTGAGCGCATCTCGGGAGGACGTCATTCGGGAGCGGTCCGCGATGACTTTTTGGCGTCTTGCGACGAGGCGTTCCTTTCGCGCGCGCAGCGACGCGCTGCGTTCTTCCACGGCGATCAGTTCGTTTTTTGCCGCCGAGGTTTTCTGGAGGGTTTCGACGACCTCCGCCTTGCGTTCCGCCAGTTGCGCGTCAAGGTCCGCACGGCGCGAGGCGGCCGCCTTCACCGCCTCATTCAGTTCGTCGCATCGGGACTGCCGCGCGTGGGACTCGGCGGCGAGCCTCTCGACTTCGAGGCGTGACGATTCCACCTGCTGTTTCAGTTCATCGAGCGCTGCGCCGCCGGTTTTGAGGCGCTCCCGCAGGCGGGCTTCGGAGTCGTTGGTCTCGGCGATGCGCTGCGTGTGATATTCGATTTTCTGTTCCGCGGTGGAGATGCCCTGGTGCGCTTCCGCCAGGCGTTCGCGCTCGGAGGAGAGCCGCTCATCGAGTTGGAGCATCGCCGATTCCTGCCGGGAGACCTCTGCGCCGATGGTGTCGATTTGCGCGTTGAGGGCGGAAATCCCGTCCCGGAGTTCGGCTTCGGTGCGCTGGGCGTCCGCCTGCTTAGCCTGGTTGTCTTTGTACTGCCGGGCCGTGAGGGCTATTCGCATGTCCTTCAGTTCTTCGGAGTATTTTTTATACCTGCGCGCCTTGCCGGCCTGTCGGCGGAGGGAGCGGACCTGCTTCCGTACCTCTTCTATGATGTCGCGCAGTCGGACGAGGTTTTCCTGGACTCGATTGAGTTTTCGTTCGGCTTCTTCGCGGCGGGCCTTGTATTTACTTATGCCGGCGGCTTCCTCGAAGACCCTCCTGCGCTCGGTTGCGCCGGACTGGATGAGAAGGTCGATGCGGCCCTGCTCGATGACGGAGTACGCCTGCACGCCCAGGCCGGTGTCCATGAAGAGTTCGCGTATGTCTTTGAGACGCGCGGGTGACTGGTTTATGAGGTATTCGCTCTCGCCGGCGCGATAGAGGCGTCTGGTGATTACGACCTCGGCGTATTCGACGGGCAGTCGTCCGCTCTCGTTGTCGAAGGTGAGCGAGGCCTCTGCGAAGCCGCTGGGCGGACGGGATTCGGAGCCGTTGAAGATTACGTCGGCCATTTCCTTTCCGCGGAGCGATTTCGCGCTCTGCTCTCCCAGCGCCCACTTGATTGCGTCGACGACGTTGCTTTTCCCGCAGCCGTTCGGGCCGACAAGGCACGTCAGCCCCGGCTCGAATGAAAATTCCGCGCGGTCGGCGAACGATTTGAACCCCATTATTTCAAGTTTCTTCAGGAACATCGAATTTCTTCCCCCCTCAATAATCTTTTCGTGAAAACCATAATATGCCCAACAGGAAGCCGAAGATGACCTGGCCGAAAGCCACACAGGCCGGCCGCCACGTAAGCACTCTCCCCCGGGGATACTGCAGGGCCGTTGCATAAGCCGTCAAGTCACCAAGAGGCGGCATGATATATCGCTTCCCGGCGGCGGCCATCCGAAGCAGCACGGGAAGTTCCTCCGTCTTGCGGGCGTAGTATTCTTCGTCTTCCCGGCCGTAGTCGCTCAGGATCGTGGCGGCAGGAGGTTCGGTATAGAATTCGTCCTTCTGGAGAATGGGAAAGACGAACGCGGTTGTAACCCACATCAGGGCCAGTACGACGATGGGCAGAGACGGGTTCCCGGCGACGGTTCCCAGGCCCACGCCCAGCGCGGTTATAATCAGACCGTAAAGCCCGAAGAAGACAAGCAGGCAGAGACATCCCGAGCCGTATATGCCCGTCTTAATCCCCGTGACGAGCCAGATCCCCGCCACCGCCAGCGCCAGGGGCATGAGATAGACCAGGAAGATACCCGTTGCTCCGGCCATCAAGAGGGCGGTTCGGGACAGGGGCATCGACAGGTACAACCCGGCGACGCCGGGCCTCAGTTTCCGCGTGGTCAGAAAGGCGGCCGCGAATATGAACATCAGCGAGCCGAATATCACCCACGTGTACGTGTACAGGTTGCGCACGGGAACAATCGCTTCTTCAAAGGAGGAAAAGGACTGCGCCGTTTTCTCGATGCCGAAGAAGGTCAGCACGGCCTGCCCGTCCTTCTCCTCGACCTGCCAGGTAAGGCCGGACAATACTATCATCACAATCGCCAGGCCCAGCATCAGCGGCATTACAGCCTGGGAAAATGATTGTCGCATAGTATCTTTAATTACTGCGAGAAAGGCCGCCACCGTTTCCCCCGCTCGTTAACGTGAAAAAGACATCCTCCAGAGTTTTTCGCTGCCGGGTGAGTTCCCGCAGGCCTATTGCCCTGGAGCGCAGCATATCGACCGCCGCGTCGAGTTCCCGCCCGTCCCGCGTTGCGATGCTGATTTCCAGCCCGTCGCGCCTGTATTGCGACACTATCCCGCTCATGGCCTCGTCCAGCGCGGCGTCGGCATTGGTTACCAGGAGGTGGTAGCGCTCTCCGGTTGAGGTCAATTCGTCGATGGCGCCGAGTCGCAGGACCTTGCCCTGCGAGAGTATCGCCACGCGGTCGCATATCATCTCCACTTCGCCGAGGAGATGGGAATTGAGGAAGACGGTCTTGCCGTCGTTTTTCAATTCAAGGAGCATGTCCCGCACGTACTTTCTGCCCATGGGGTCCAGGCCGTCGGTGGGTTCGTCCAGGAAGACCACGTCGGGCCCGCCGAGCAGCGCCAGCGCGATGCCGATGCGGCGGCGCATGCCGCGCGAGTAGCGATTGATTTTCATCGTACCATAGTCCTGCATGCCGACCAGGCGGAGCAGGTCGGCGACACGGCCCTTGATCTCCGCCCCGCGCACTCCCTTCATCCCGCCGAATGTCTTCAGGGCGCAGCGGGCGTTCATGTAGGCGGGAAAGATGAGGTCCTCCGGCATGAAGCCGACGCGCCGCCGTGACGCCGCGGAGGGGATGGGACGCCCGAGTATCTTCGCATTTCCCGCCGTCCGGCGTGTTATGCCGAGGAGGGTCTTGACCAGAGTGGTCTTGCCGGCGCCGTTGGGGCCGAGCAGGCCGAATATCTCCCCGCGGCCTACGGTGAAAGACACCCCCCTGAGTGCGTGGACGCCGCCCTTGCGGTATGTCTTTTTCAGATTGTTTATCTCAATCGCGTTCATT
>QNCA01000118.1 GCA_003644325.1 Planctomycetota bacterium | reverse complement strand
GAACCTGTTGAATTATGCTTTTTTGAGCGAGCCGGCCGCCGCAAGGGCGGTGCCGGTAAAACAGTTACTAAAATGTATGGAGGATTATGCTATGAAAACTAAAGTAGCGGTAATGTGTGTGTTGTTTACCATGTTTGGCCTCGCTGTAGTGGCGAAAGGAAGTCCGTTTCCTGAAGGATACACCCCTGAAGAAAACGTGCCGGGCTGGGTAACCAGTTTTCCATATCAGCGGAATGTCTTGCTAGACTTCTCGGTTGATCCTCGATGTGCCCCAGGATCTGGGATTCCCGGCGCGGACTACGAAGGGACCGATGACCCCTACCTTTTGGATACTGATTTTGTCGAAATTATCAATGGTGATGCCCAGTGGTTTGAGAACGATCCCTTTGGTGGTGACCGCACAGGTCTTATTGGTAACGTTTGGGAGTCGGGACCACCAGTTTTTGGTATTTTGAACCTCCATCTCGATAACTGGGACAGGCAGGAACCTTATTTTAAAAATATATGGGTTGAATGGGTTTCCAAAGGGGACTACACGGATTTGATAACCATAGTCCCTTCAAGTGGAACATTTGTTGATTACGGATTTGGTCCAACAGAAACCTACGCTGACGGATTTGTCAAACGCACCGATTGGGCAACTATTAAACCGAATCCGCTCTATGAGGAAATCCAAATCAACTTAAGGGCTGATCCAGGCAGTATAAGCGTTATTGATAGTATACACGTAGCAACCGAGTGCGTTGTCCCCGAGCCGGGCACGATTATGCTTATCGCTGGCAGCGGGCTGTTCGGTCTTATGGGAGTCCTTCGCAGGAAACTGCGGAAGTAAAAAGACCCGAAGCGCGGGAGGGCGTTCCGACGCCCTCCTATCGCGGCGGATATGAAATTTACAACCCGTAACAGTAGTAAGAAAAAAAGGAGGTGATGGCATTCAGTAAGGATTTTAGCGGGGATCCATCACCGGGTCACAATTCGTGTATGTAACCGAACCTGTTGAATTATGCTTTTTTGAGCGAGCCGGACACTTGCAAAGCATTCGCTGAAAGCGGTGCCGGCGAAACGGTTGCAAACTTTTTGGAGGATTACATATGAAATGTTTCACGATTATTGCAATTGCAATTTGTGCCTGCGCGGTGGTTCTGGTAGGGTTTGGCAATGCCGCTCTGGCTTATCATGTCAAGTTTGATTTCGAGACAACTTGGACGGGCGACTACGCCCCCGGCTGGGAAAACTCCGACTATCGTCACGGCGAGCCGCCTGTCGGCAAGATGATGCAGCAGACTACCGTTGCCAAGAACGGTACTTACGGGATGAAGTTGATTGCAGACAGCACCCCCGAGGACTGGATGTGGTGGGTAGGAGTAAATGTGACCGACGTCTGGTCAATCGCCATGGAAAAGCAGTACGACCCGTGGATAAGCGTCTGGTATTACGACGAACTCTCCACCGAGGCCACACCATGGGCCGGTCAGATCAACACCGTGCCGTCATGGGTGGTGGATGAGGACTGGACCGACGTTCAATTCGGCGGCAGGTTCAACGTTACCGACAATTATTACTATGTTACCGCCCATAAGACCGGCGGACCCGGCTGGCAGGACACCGGCGTGGCCCGCACGAATGATTGGCACCATCTGAAGATGCAACTGTCTAATTCCGACAATCTGATTCACTTTTACCTGGACGGCGCTGAAGTGGGGACATCCACGCGGGCCGACTACCTGGATCTGGGTACGACCCCCGGGCTGTATACGATGTTCCTGGATCCGCTGTCGGACTATGGCGATGACAAGCCCTACACGTACTGGGACGATTTTGAGTTCGGCTCGACCTACGTCCCAGAGCCGGGCACCATTCTGATGATACTCGGCGGCCTGGCCGGTCTGGCGGGCATCGTCCGCAGGCGCAAATAGCAAACTGGTTGCTTCGCGGGAAGAAGTTGAAACCAGGCAAATGAACGTATGGAGCCCGTGGGACTCGACATCGCGTAGTCCCACGGGCTTCTCTTTCCGCGCGGAAGATCGGCCGTCGGCAACAGCGGTGGAATATTGCAAAGGGCTAAATTTTTCAGGGTAAAACGACGATAGGAAAACTGGACGTAAAGAGGGAACCGGAAATGAAAGTGCAACGTCGTTAAATGCTGATGCGTTGCACATTTGAGATTGATGACGGCCCGGCGGGGCCGATTGGAAGCGGGTCCAACTGGTAGATATTTCAGAGAATCTACTGAGGCAACATCTCCAGAAGTGAAGAGGTTGCGCGGACCCATCCGTAGCCCGCCGGCTTAAGGCTCAGGGTATAAATGCAGCCACTTCGCAACTGCTGGAGTGGCTGCATTTTTTTTCAAATGCGAGGGACCCAGGAATGGCAGAATTCAAATACGTTGCCAGAACACCGGACGGTCAGGAGACCACCGGAGTGGTGAACGCCGGTTCGCAGAACGACGTGGTGCAGGAGTTGCGCCGCAGAAACCTGACGATAATGAACATTCAGCAGGCGCGGCCGGCGTTTGGAAGGCGCATGAGGCCCGGCCCGCATCCGGGCCGCCCGGGCCGCGCACCGAAGCCGAGGTTGAAGAAAGACGACCTGGTCGTCTTCACGCGGCAACTTTCCACCATGATATCCTCCGGCATACCGCTGCTGGAATGCCTGGAGATACTCGAAGAGCAGACCGCCGATAAGGGTTTCAGGTACGTCCTGAATAACGTGGTGGAGATGGTCCGCGGCGGGAGCGACCTGTCCGAGGCGCTTGGCCACCACCCGCGTGTATTCACCCGGATATTCGTGAACATGGTCAGGGCCGGAGAGGCCAGCGGCCAATTGGACATTATCCTGGTTAGACTGGCGGAGTACCAGGAGTCGACCGCGGCGCTGAAGCGCGAAATCCGCGCGGCAATGACCTATCCCGCCATATCGCTGGCCCTCATTACATTGATTACGATATTCCTGATGGTCTATATCGTGCCCCAGTTCAAACAGATATTCGATTCGCTCGGTACGCCCGATGACCCGATTGAACTGCCTTTCCTTACAAACATATTATTGAGCACAAGCGTGTTCATGCGCAACAACTTCCTGTTCCTGCTTGTCGGCGCCATCGGGGCGGTGGTCGGCTTAATCATGTGGCGCAAGTCGACAGGCGGCCGCAGGCAGTTCGACCGGATGGTCCTGAAGGTGCCCATTTTCGGCCCGCTCTTCAGAAAGGTGGCGATTTCGCGCTTCAGCAGGACCTTCGCCACGCTTATCAGGAGCGGTGTGCCCATCTTGGGCTCGCTGGAAATCGTCGCATCCACGTCGGGCAACAGTCTGATAAAGGAGGCGGTGCTCAGGGCGCGCGACAACGTCAGGCAGGGCGACACCCTGGCGCTGCCGCTGGCCGCCAGCGGGGTCTTCCCGCCCATGGTCACCAAGATGATCGCCATAGGCGAAAAATCCGGCGCCCTGGAAAACCTGCTTGAGAAGATTTCCGAGTTCTACGACCAGCAGGTCAGCGCTGCGGTCAAGGGCCTCACATCAATGATTGAGCCGATACTCATCGGGTTCATGGGCGTCATGGTGGGCGGCATCGTGCTGGCCATATTCATGCCGATATTCGACATCCAGAGCAAACTGACGGCGGGCGTGTAAGCGCGTCCCCCCGGCTCATCGCAACGCATTGGCGGAGAACAGATGGAGAAGGATTCATCGCTGATAACTCCGTACAGGATTCTGGACGAGGCGCAGGGTGCGCGCCGACGTATCCGGGGGATGATGCTGTTCAGATTTTTGGGCATCTTCTTCTTTCTCGCGGCCATGCTCGTGCCCACGCACAGGGACGTCTTTCTCAACTCCCAGCCGCAGATTTACAGCCTCCTTGTGTTCCTGTGCATCCTGAACTGCGTCTATTTCCTGCTTTCCGGTCACGTGAGGAATGTGCGCGCTTTCGCCGTGGTGCAATTGTGCATAGACCTTGTAGCCGAAACGTGCATCATATACTTCAGCGGCGGCGAGGGGAGCAACTTCGTCTTTCTCTATTTTACGTGTATCCTGGGGGCGAGCATATTGCTGTCCGGGCGGAGCGCCGTAATCTTCGCATCCCTTGCGACCATCCTTCTTTCGGCAATATCGGCGCTGAGTTTCCTGGCGCACTACAACAACTGGGCGCTGCCGCTGCCGGCCGCGCCCGGCGCGGCTTACAGGGCTCCCGATATCGACGTGCTCTTTTACCTGCTGGTCGTGCACGCACTGGGCTTCTACCTGGTGGCCGTGCTTGCGAGCAGCCTGGCCAGGCGTGTCACGACCATCAGCCGCCTCACCCGCGAGATAGTGAGCAACTTTGACGAGGGGCTGCTGGTTATGGATTCAAGCCGCCGCATCGTCTACGCCAACCAGAGGGCCGCCGATTTGATAGGCCATGAAAACGCCGCGCGGCTGATGAACAAGTCGATAGAGGAAATCCTGCGCAGGGAGAGCGACGCGGAACTGCGTGCGCTCCTTGCCGGCGATGCGCCCGCAAAGAGAGAACTGGACTACGTCCGCCGCAAGGACGAGCGCCTCTCGCTGGAAGTGGCAATCGGGCCGCTCGGCAGGAGCGGCTCCAGGGATTATTCACGCGTTGTCTTTCTCAAAGACCTGACCGAACGCAAGCGGGTGGAACGCGCGGAGAAACTGGCGGAGCAACTCCGGGGAATCCAGGAGATGGCCGCCGCCATCGCCCACGAGGTCCGAAACCCCTTGGCCTCCATCAAGGGCAGCGCCCAGGAACTCGGCGAACTGGCGCTTGCGGACGATGACGACCGGCGCCTGCTGGACATAGTATGCAGGGAGACGGACAGGCTGGACAAGATAATAAGCGATTTCATGCGGTTTGCCGGGCTGAGGCCGCCGAAGATGCGCCGGTGTGATCTCTCCCTTGTGCTCGACGACGTTGCGGCGCTGCTCCAGGCCCGAGCCTCGGAGAAGCCCTTCGAACTGGTCAGGGCCTACCCGCGCGGGCTGTTCTGCGTGGCCGATGCACAGCAGTTAATGCAGGTCTTCCTGAACATAGGGCTGAACGCCTACGATGCCGTCGGGCCGGGAGGGCACATACGGATTGAGGCCGAGTTGTGCCGGGCCGGAGCCCCCCCGGTACCCGTACGGGCCCGTACGGGTATGGGTACGGGCGAGACCGCGGTGGAACGCCGGCAAAGAGCGCCGGCGGAAAAGATGCGCATACGAATCAGCGACGACGGCCCCGGCATACCCCCTGAGATAATGGGAAAAATCTACAGCCCCTTCTTCACTACAAAGGAGGACGGCGTGGGGATGGGACTGGCCATCGTAAACAGGATACTGCAACAGCACGGGATAGACTTCGATGTCGGCAGCAGCGCGGAGCGGGGCACGACATTTACCCTGACTATTAACGCGACCGATATCGAGCGGGTCGAACATGTCGAATATGGCCGATCAAGGGGGATGCAACCGGCGTGCGCCGTCCGCTGTCCCTGATACAAAGGTGCGTTGCGGAAACCGGATAGTAATGAGTCAAGTTGACTGACTTTTTCTGGATGATGGTGGGTGCTTGATTATAATCTGCTGTTTCACAACACCTTACGGTGACAGTCACCAATCTACGATCCGTTCCG
>QNCA01000117.1 GCA_003644325.1 Planctomycetota bacterium | reverse complement strand
TGACGAACCTCCCGGAGTTCCGTGAAAAGCAAAAACAGATGGCCTTGAATGACGGGCTGGCGAACGACCTGGTGGGCCTGAAGCCCGAGGGCGGCGTGATACTGGCCAATAATTACAGCGATTCGATGCTGTTGTTCTACAAAATGCTCGGCGAGGAGAACCACCGGCGGCTTCACTGGCGCGTGATGCACGACACAAGTTGGAAACTGAGAACGCCCGGGACGGATGTCTTTGGCGGGGCTCATCCGGTTTCCACTTACAATGTAGAGGCGGTCGCCGGACTGCTGAGGGGCGAGCCGGTAGATTGGGGCCCGCTTGCGTTGGAGGACAGGCACAAGGGACCGCATGATGTGTTTTTCTTTCATACCGACAAGGCCCTGCTCGACATGGCCGGTTTCTCTTCGAATCCTGTCGACCTGCCCGGCGACGATACCGGCAAGAACCGGTACGGAGGGATGAGACTGCGGTTTTACAGAATCACCGGCAGGCCTCTGTCGCCTGGAGATACGATGAGAATTTATAATGAGGGGCTGGCACTGTTCGAAAAAGGGCTCGCGCTAAAAAGAAGGGGCCGGCAAGCGGACGGTGACAGGGCGCTGATTGAAGCATCGAACAGGTTCATTAAATTGATAAACAAGAACCGGAATTTTGCTGAAGCACATTTTCAGATGGGAAAGATATTCCGAAATCTCGGCATGAAGGCCCGGGCACGCCACGAGATTGAACTGGCTCTGGATTTGATACCGGGCTACAAGGAAGCGCGCGATATGCTGGGAACCATGCTGGAACCGGGCGCCCAGACTGTTGCAGAGCGCCGCCGCTCCGCGGGCTGACCGGCTCGGCATTTCGACACCGAGTCGGCTTCTTGCCGATCGAAACCTAAAGGGGGTCCCTTTAGATTTCGTTTGCGAACCCCGTAACGCAAATGGCCCTGCGACTGAATTTCCTTGACAGTGCAGCCCGCTTTCGTAAAATTCTTCGCAATGAGAAGCGAAAACAATAAAGCGGAGAAGCGCGGGAAAGTCCGCGTAGGGAAGCCCCGTGCGCCTGTGGGAACGGGAAAATCCGGACGGGCGGATTTGTCGCTGTTGCCGGACCAGCGGGACCTTGTGCTCCTGAGGGATGAGTTGTATGACGGCTCATGGGATGAAATGTTGACCGACCTCAAGAACCGGCTGGAAGGGAAGCCTTACATATTCAAACTGGTCAACCGCATCCAGCAGGATATAGAAATGATTAAGGAGTTGCGCGCTTTGGAGAAGGAGAAGGGCATTAATCTGCGCGAGTTGCTCTGAGGCGGACCGGCCGGTCAAAACGTCGGCCTGGAGACGGACCCGCCCTGCATTAGAGACATAATACTCCAGTAAAAACGGGAACCCGATATGCGAACCACTTTCAAGATTGCATTGGCCGGCCTTTTGACGGCGCTGATGGCGGCCGGCTGTGCGGACAGGTCCCGGCAGGACCGGACCGCCCGGCACCGCGCCCCGCTGGAGAGAAAGCAACGGATAGACGCCGCGCTTGAGGAACTATCGGATGCGTTTGAAGTAGTATGGGACAGCGTCGAAGTAAAAGATAACCAGAACCGACGCGGTATGCTGTCGGTTGATGTGGACGAGGACCTGCTCTACGTGACCACCGACGACGGGCTGCTGTTCGTGGTGGACGGGTTGCGGGGCCGCATGAGGGCGGCCTACATTCCGGGTTCTTCGCAGCCGATCACGCCGCCGGTGATAAGTGGTTCTTACCTGGGGACGGACTTCATCTATCTGGTGCACGACAATTGCATTCACGCCATAGACCGCCCCCGGCGGGAGGGTCTTCTTACGCCGGCGTGGGTGGCGCGCCACGACGGGATTATTGCGACGCCGCTGTGCGAGACGGCAAACTTCCTGTTTTTCGGCGACCGCAACCAGAGAGCGTACGCGGTGCTGAAGGCTGCTTCCAACGGCAGAAACGATATCAGGCTTATTGACAAGTTTGACGCAAGGATGAAGGCGGCCCCCATAACAATGAGCAGGATAGACAGACCATTCTTCGTTGATACCTCGGGCAGCCTGTACAGGTTTGACGGGCGCTTCTCCGCGGTTCTCGAGCCACTATTGAAAGGCCTGGGAACCGTTGAGGCGCCGATGCTGGTCGATGCGCCCACGGCCACCCTGCTTGTGGCCTCGGACAATTATAAACTTTACGCAATCAATGTGAACAATCCCCGCAGCATAATGTGGACCGGCGAACTCGGCTCCAAGCCGGCAGGGACAATGTATATATATGACAGGGCGGTGTACGTGCTGAACGAGGACGGAGAGTTGCGGGCCTTTCACCTTGACAAGACCGAAGCCGGCATTGCCGGAAAGCCCCTTTGGGACGGACGCCCCGTCTTCAACGTGAAAAGTATCATCTCGAAGGGAAAAGAGAACACGCTTTATGTGTTGCGGGCCGGTAGCCGCATAGGCAAACTCGATACTGCCTCGGGCAGGGTCGTGTGGGAGAGGGCAGCGCCACGCGTCGATTACATGCCTGTGAACCGTTACAACTCCACCATCTACCTGGGCATCAAGGAGGGATGGCTGTGGGCCATTAAACCCAGGTAAGAGGCGAAAGACCAAAAAGGTCACAGGTGAAAGGTTGCAGGTCAAAGAAATGGATTCAAAACTGAGTCCGAATCCACGCTCCTATCCCCTCGTCGCGATGTTCACGTTTTTCAGCCGGATGTAAGGCAGAACGAAACTACCCAACTGTATGCGTTCCCTGCTCAGCGCGACCAGGTTGTCTTTGAGCGCGCTAAACGCATTCACGGACATCATCGCGTCCTTTATCCTGCCGACGCGTTTGCCGCCTTCAATCTTGTAACCCAGCAGGACATTACCCCCGACCACTCCGCCGTACAGGTTACTCATCATCGTTCCGATAAGCCTGTCCACCAAGATGCCGTCGCCCATGTTCTTGAGCATTTCGTCGACAGCCATGTCGCCGGGCTCCATAACCACGTTGGTGGAAGACGGCGCGGGAGGCGCGGCAACGTCTTTTATGTTTCCCATTCGCTTGTTGCGCAGGCCGTTGCCGGTGGGCCTGGCGCCGAGCGCCGCGGCGGAATCGAGGTCATGTATGAAATTCTTCAGCACGCCTTTTTCAATGACGGTCGTTTTCTGCATGACCACCCCCTCGTCGTCAAAGTGCGCCGTAGCCGTCCCGTTCTCCAGCAGCCCGTCGTCGTGAATGGTCAGCCGCGGGTCGAACATCTCTTCCCCCAGTCTGCCGCGCCACGGCGATATGCCCTTTGCCACGGCCCTGCCGTTGCTGCAAACTATTATCGGCATCAGCAGGTCGCTCACGGCGTGTGGAGTGAGTATTACGGGGTACTCGCCTGAGGCCGCCGGCACGTTCTTGCGAGCAACGTCGAAATCCTCTATTACCTTCTCGGTCAGACCCTGGATGTCGAAGTCGAAATCTATCCCCGCCCTGGACTCGAAGCAGGTCAGCATGTTCTTGCCTTCTATCAGCCGTCCGCCGACACCGAAGCCGGCCCCGGTCTTTTTGTACTCGCACTTCAGCCCCGCCGAGTTTGCCGTTGCCACTTCGGTTTGACCGACCGTGAAGCCGCAAAATACCTGTATCTGCCGCTCGTATCCGTGGATTCGACGGATTATCTCCAGGCCGCTTTCCACCATCTTTTCGGTGGGAATGTCCGCGGTTCTTTCGCTGAACAGCGGCACGCTTTTCACATCCTCGCCGCATTCTTCGAAGGGAAGTTCAAAGCGGCATTCGCCGCCGAACTCGACCACATCCATTGCCCGCCTGACCAGGTCGTCCACGTCGTTCTGCTTGGTAGTGGTCGCGAAGCCTATCTTGCCCCCCCTGATGATGCGCAGGGCCGTGCCGAAATTTTCGGACGAATCTATCTTCTTTAGACGGCCGTTCTCGAAGTTGACCTGCGTGCTTGAACCGCTTAGTTGGAACACTTCCGCGTGCTCGCCCACCTTGATAGCCTTCTTGAGTATATTCTCCATTACTTGCGCCCTCCAACGATGACCTTGCGTATCCGGATGTGCGGGCTGCCGTGGCTGACCGGCAGCGGCATTTGGCCGCCTTTGCCGCAGCCGCCTCCAGAGTCTTCTACCTTGAAATCGTTGCCTATCATGTCTATGTTGCGAAGCGTGTGGAAAACGTTGCCGCTTAACGTCACGTTCTTGACCAGTTCCGCTATCTTGCCTTCCCGTATCATGTAGGCCTCCCCGGCGCTGAACGTGAACATCTCTCCGCTGGTCTGACCGCCGTAACTGTCTTTCGCATACACGCCCAGTTTAATGTCCTTCAGCATGTCCTCGAAACTCGCCTCTCCGCACTCGATGCACGTGTTGCGCATGCGACATATCGGCGCGAAGCGGTAACTTATCGCCCGGGCGTTGCCCGTCGGCTTCTCGCCCATCACGCCGGCAGTCTCGCGCGAGTGCAGCCTGCCGACCAGTTTGCCCTTTCTTATCAGATACGTCTTCTCCGTGGGCACCCCCTCGTCGTCATACTTCAAGTACCCCCGGTATCCCGTATCCCTGCCCGTATCGTATATGTTGAGAATGTCTGAACCGTAGGTCTCCCCCAGTTGCATCAACTTTTGCAGATTCGCGTCCTCGTACACGTTGTCGCCTTCGCTCAGGTGTCCAAACGCCTCGTGCGCAAATACGCCTGCCAGCAATGGATCCACTATTGCGGTATACTCACCGCCCTTTACGGATCCCGCGTCCAGCATATCCACCGCCGTCCGACAGGCCTGCTTTACTTTCTCCTCTTTGCCCAACAGGACGCCAAAGTCATCCGAACTGCCGAAGGAGAACCTGCCCATCTGAGTCTCCCCACCGTCGTTCGCCACGGCCACGACGCCGCCGCCGAGGTCCAGTTTCTCCTGCTCTATACATGTCCCCTCCGAGGTGACCAGCGTTATCCTGGAAAACTTGTCGAAGTAGTTGATGACGGAAGTGTTGATGCGCGAGTTGTAGGAAAGCACGATGTCGTTATAGCCCTCAAGTATCTCTTTTTTCTCTTTCAGGCTGACCTTGCGCGGGTCCATCTTGGGCGAGACGACCACCCTGTCCTGCACCCGCGCAACGGGCGCCAGTTTCGTGCCGCCGTCAACGTGATGGCTTATAAGAGTCGCCTGCTCAACGGCTTGGTTCATTTTCCGCTCAAGTTCATCCAGGCGATTGAACGATACGAACCCCCACCCGCCCCTGACCAGAGCCCGCACGCACCCGCCGGAGTCCGCCGATTCGGAGATGTTCTCCAGTGTCTTTCCCTTGTAAGAGATCTGCGTCAAACGCGAATCCTCCACCCGAATCTCAGCGTAGTCGGCCTTCGCGCCGGCCACGATACTTTTCAGCATGTCTTTCATTATTTGTCCTCCGCCTCAGCACCCCGGACGCACATCGTGCCGGGGTGTCACAGTGCAAGATGTCAGAGTGTCAGGGTGAAAGATGTCAAATGTCATTCTGTACCTCTGTCACCTTGTTACTCAAGTTGGCTGACTTTTGCTAACCTCGGTGGCTGTTACTAATTACTCAAGTTGACTGACTTTTTGTTAACCTCGGTGACTGTCACCAATTACGGAGCCGTTCCGCCCTTGTC
>QNCA01000116.1 GCA_003644325.1 Planctomycetota bacterium | reverse complement strand
ATAGACGCATCCCGAGCAAGGGACGCGGCGCGCAAGGCGATGGCCCTGGCGCGCAGGGCCAACGTGCTGTCCAGCGGCAACCTGCCCGGCAAACTGGCCGACTGCTCCAGCCGCGACGTGGAGTCGACCGAAGTGTACATAGTCGAGGGAGATTCCGCCGGCGGAAACGCAAAGATGGCCCGCGACCGCCGATTTCAGGCCATCCTTCCAATCCAGGGGAAAATATTGAATGTGGAAAAGGCGCGCGACGACAAGATTCTCAACCACGAACGCATACAGACCATCGTAGCGGCCCTCGGTACAGGCATAGGAAGCGAGCACTTCGACGCCGACAAAATACGATACGGGAAAATAATAATCATGGCCGATGCCGACGTCGACGGCTCGCACATACGTACGCTTTTGCTTACGTTCTTCTACCGCAAGATGCAGGAACTTATCGTTCAGGGGCGCATTTACCTCGCCCAGCCGCCGCTGTACCGTGTTACAAGAAAAAAACATGAGGAATACGTCAACAGCGAAAAAGAGATGCGCGATACATTGTTGCGGCTGGGTCTGGAGGGGACCTGTCTGCAGGTGAGCGGCAGGCGCAACCACATGGAAGGGACGCAACTCAGGGAGACTCTCGAAATCCTCGAATCCCTCACCGAGTGCGAGAAGAGAATCGTCCGACGCGGCGTGACCCTTTCCGAATATATCAAAATGCGCGACGCCGAGGGTCGGTTCCCGCAAATGATGCTTCACAAAAAAGACGGGTCGTCCTTTTTCTTTGATGAGGCGGAACTCCAGGAGTACATCAGCCGCCTCGGCGAGGAGCGGGGAGAAGAGATGGACGCCGATGAGCTTGACATCAGGGAAATTCACGACGCCAAGATGGTGGAGGCGGGCTTCGAGAAACTGGCGTCCCTGAAATTTGACGTGACCGATTACATGGGCGATTATTCCGCAAAGCCGAGGTTCCGCCTCGTGTCGAACGGAGATACCATTGAACTGCGCTCGCTCAGGGAAGTCGTGGACGCGGTCATCGACCTTGGCCGCCGGGGGCTTGACATACAGCGCTACAAGGGGCTCGGCGAAATGAACGCCGAACAGTTGTGGCATACCACAATGAACCCCGAGACACGCACACTCCGCAAGGTAAACATGGAAGATGCCGTTGCGGCCGAGGAGATATTTACGGTTCTAATGGGCAGTAAAGTTGAAGAGCGGCGGAAATTCATCGAAGATCACGCACTCGAAGTGAAGAACGTCGATGTCTGACCGGCGAGAAGAACGTCGATGTCTGACCGGCGAACGGAGCCCCTTGCCGAAGAATGCCGCAGGGCATTCCGCAGGCACGTCGAGAATGTCGAGTCGGGTAAGTTTTCGGGCCTGGGACACTGCGTTACCATCATGGGCGAAGAGTACGAGAAGTTAAAATGAGAGTCGGCATCGTGGGTACCGGGGCCATAGGATGCCTGCTGGGCGGCGTCCTCAAGGAGGGCGGCCTGGACACCGTGCTCATCGGCCGGAACGAGCAGACCGTCGGCGCCATCAACGGGGCAGGCGGCGTGCGTATCGATGACGAGGATGGTTCGCGGCTGGTGCAACTCAAAGCGACCCTCGACCATCGTTGCGTGGAGCAGACGGACCTGGCTATCCTTGCCGTTAAGGCCTATGATACCCGCGAGGCGCTCCGGGGTATTGCTCCTTTCCTCAAACCCGAAACCGCCCTGCTAACGCTGCAAAACGGCCTGGGCAACGTCGAAGCGGCGGATGAAATCCTCGGCACGGGCCGAATTCTCGCCGGCACCACATCCCACGGCGCCAACGTTCTTGCGCCGGGACATATCAGGCACGCCGGAGTCGGCGACACGCTTGTCGGCGAACCATCCGGCGGCATCTCGGCGCGTGTTGTAGAGGTCGCGCGTTCCCTCACGGCCGCCGGGTTTAACTGCGAGGCGGTCGAAAACGTCGTCGGCTGTATCTGGCTCAAGACGCTCATAAATGCCGCCATCAATCCTCTCACTGCCCTGCTCTGCGTCAGGAACGGCGTGCTTGCGGAGGACCGGGCGCTGAAGGGCATCATGCGCACGGTTGTGGAGGAGGGCATTGCGGTGGCACAGGCCGCCGAGGTCTGCCTGCCGTGCGACGATCCCTACGCGAAGGTGCTTGAGGTATGCAAGGCCACCGGCGAGAACATTTCATCTATGTTGCAGGATGTGCTCCACGGCCGCCGCACGGAAATCGACCAGATAAACGGCGCTCTCGCCGTGCGTGCCGCCCGGGCAGGGATAGAAGCGCCGTTCAACGCCCTTCTTCACGCGCTGGTCAAGGCGCTCGGGGCTGCCGCCCGTCGCGCGGCCCCGATGTAGTGGAAGCCGGCCGGCCCGAGGCGAATGGAAGGCGGCTGACCCCGGCGTGTTATAACCAGAGCGAGCCGCTTCCTTTGAGGAAGGGATTACCGCGCTTCTCTTTTCCCGCCGTCGTTGCCGGACCGTGCCCGGGATAGACGATCGTATCCTCCGGCAGGCTCAGTATCTTCTCGCGGATGCCGTCCGTCAGCATACGGAATCTGTCCCGCTCCGTGGATTCAGGGTCGGGGAAATCCGTCCGGCCGATGCCGCCCGCAAACAGTGTGTCACCGCTGAAGATAATGCCCGGCTCGTTTCCGTCGGGCTTCTCGCAATACAGACAGATACTCCCGCGCGAGTGCCCCGGCAGGTGAATGACCCTGAAGGTGTTGCCGCCGAGCGTTATCTCATCCCCGTCGTTTAACAGCCTGTCCGGCTTGGGCGAGGTTATCTTCTCGCCGAGGAGAGACGACAGGTTTTTGCCGGGTTCGGTCAGCATCTCCGCGTCGTCGGGATGTATGCAAATCTTGATGTCCGGGAATGCCTCCTTTATCTCGGTGTTGGCGGCCATGTGGTCCACATGGCCGTGCGTGTTTACCAGCAACACTGGCCGCGCGTCCAACGCTTTTACCTTATCAACAATAAAATCCGCGTTGCCGCCCGGGTCGATTATCATTGCTTCTCTTGTGTTCTCATCGACGACCACGTAGCAACACGCGGCAATCGGCCCCACTTCGTAACACCTGATTATCATGCTTTACGCCTCCGGTATATCGGCCCGTCCTCCTTGACTCATGCAGAGGCAGCCAGGAACGGCAGGAGCATCGTCGCCAGACCCAGGTATATGGTCAGGCCGGTGATGTCGTTGAGAGTGCTGATGAAGGGGCCGGCGGCAATGGCCGGGTCCACGCCGACCTTGTTTAACCCCAGCGGCACGAGCGTTCCGGCGGTCGCCGCCACAGTGATGCCCGCAATCATGGATGCCGTTACCACCGCTCCCAGCATCGCGTTTGCGTCGATGATTGCGGCCACCAGTCCCGTGACCGCGCCGCAGGCGATTCCCAGCAGGATCCCCACACCCAGTTCGCCCCGCAGGACGCGCAGGACACGGGATGTGTCTATCTCGCCCAGCGCCAGTCCCCTTACAACGATGGTGGCGGACTGCACTCCCACGTTTCCGGCCGTGCCCGCCATTACGGGGATGAACGATACCAGGATGATTACGGTTTGAGTCGTATGCCGGAACGCCAGCAGTATGTTGGCCGTGACCAGGCCTCCCAACAGTGTGGTTGCCAGGAAGGGCAGCCTGTAGCCGACCCTGCTCAGCACGCCTTCCTTGGTCGGGTGACGCGCGGCCGTGCCGGCCATCTTGTACATGTCCTCGCTGGCCTCTTCTTCCAGCACGTCCAGCACGTCGTCAACCGTTACCACGCCGCGCAGCCGATGCCGTTCGTCAACCACCGGCACGGCTACAAAGTTGTACTTTCTCACAATGCCGGCGACATCCTCTTGGTCGTCGTCGATTCTCACGGAGATTACGTCTTTGTCCATTACATCCCTTACCGGGGTGCCCGGCTTTGCGGTCACCAGCATGCGGAACGTCAGCACGCCCTTCAGCATGTCGTCGCTGTCCGTGACGAAGACACACGCCACCGACTCTACGTCCGGGTCGTTCCTTATCTCGCGCAGCGCGTCATCTACGGTGGCCGTCTCCGGCACCGACAACACCTTGGTGGTCATTATGCCGCCGGCGGAGTCCTCGGGGTACGACAGCAGTTCCTTTATTTCCCCCGCGTGTTCCGGCTCGACTTCTTCCAGGACGTCTTCTTGTTCTTCGTCGGTCAGCAGGTCCAGCACGTCGGCGCTTTCATCCGGCGCCATCTCGTCAATGATGTCGGCCAGTTTTTCCTCATTGACGGAGGTAACAAGTGTGAATTGGTCCGGCTCGTCGAGCTCTTCCAGCACCGCCCCCGCGATATCCGGCGGCATTGCCGCGAAGATGCGGATTTGTTCTTCCCGCGGGAAGCGCGAGAGCGTCTCCGCCACGTCGCCGGGATGGACATCCTTGAGCAAAGTCTTCATCTGCTCGGGCAGGTCTTCTGCCCGCTGCAGAATCTGTTCAATGCGTCTTTGCAGTTCATCCCTGTGCGGCATATCGTTGCTCCCTGTCCTTCAATCTCATCCCGGCGAAAAACCGCATGTTAACAACTTTCAGGCCCAAATTCAATCCGGGGGAGCGTACGCAGGGACCTGTCAGCGGGATGGTCGTGCGCCCGGCTGTTCTCCCGATGAAGTCGAGGTAAGCGTCAGGGTGTGTAATCGGGGTTTGACCCGTGGGCGTTCGGCGTTCCCTCGTCAGGCATTACGGGCGCGGAGTGTGGCCGGTGTGGCAATGCCCTGCTTCTTCAGGCGGACCAGGAGCAAGCGTTTGGCTTCGAGCGACAGAGTTTTTGCAGACCGCGGGCTTATTCCAAGGAAGGACGCGATCTCCTCGTACCGCATGCCTTCGAGGAATTTCATGATGATGACGGTGCGGTGGCGTTCGGGCAAGGCCTGGATGTGGCCGTAAACGGCGTCGTCCGTCTCGCGCTCCTCCACCCGCGCGAGGGGGCCTTCAGTGGCTTCGGCTGCGTGTTGGACTGCGGCGGTGTGGGCGGCTCTCCGGCGCCTGCCGTCGCGAAGGGAATTCTTGCTGAGATCGGCCACGATGCGCTTGAGCCAGGGGGCGAACTTTGAGCGTTCGCGCAGCGACGGCAGCGCCCGGTAGGCCTTAACGAAGGCGTCCTGGGTGATATCGCGGGCGTCCTCGCGATTTCCCAGTATGGAGAAGGCCACGCCGAATGCCTGCTCCGCGAACCGGTCTACAACTTCCCTGTAAACCGCGGTTTCACCATCTTCGACTATTCTTCGTATGAGGCCGGCAATATCATCATTCATTTGCGCTCTCCACCCGCAAAATTCGCATTTTGCTTTCATTCGGCTGATTTCAAAGTGCGGACAGCATGCGAGAAAATAGTTCATGGGTCATACCGCAAAAAGGCGGCCGTTTTTTGGGGGACTGTGTACGGGCCGTCCTTTTGGTTGTAAGGGTCGTAGGAACCGTCCGTTACGTCGGCGACAGAATGTGGGACGGTCGCCCCCCTGATGCATCGGGGGGGCGGAGATTTCCCCGGACGGCTGGCCGCCGCTTGTCTCGGGGTGGAGGAATGTGCTTATCGCCTTACAACGCAAGAACATAGGTGATAGAGGGGGGATTCTTCCCCGAAGTGTCCCGTGTTGGGAGATTTCTACCCGTGGGTCGGAGGCGCCTTCAGT